>JAFQVE010000070.1 GCA_017408185.1 Oscillospiraceae bacterium
AGAATTGCATATCCTACATAGGTTGTTGCTTCATCAGCAATTACAGTGAACTGATTTCCCGGCTTTGTCATAGCAATTTTGTTTGTGCCGCACATAATGCCCTTTTCAATCACATCGGTAAAACCGATAAACTCTGCCATAATTGCAGTTTCTTTTCCTGCTGTGAATGTGTCGAGAACTATTTTTGCAGTTGCACCGTTATAGTTATAATCTTCATATATTGCGGTGACTGTGCATTTTTCCCAGGCCTTGAAGGAATATGTTCTATCAACGCTTACAATTTCCGTATTGCCGTTGATATCGGATTTTGTCCAGCACTTGAAGTTGTCTTTAGCTGTATCTGCGATGCAGGTTACTGTATCGCCGTAAGCATAAGTATCTGTTCCATCTCCGTTTATAACGGTCACTTCTATATCTTTTGCAGGCTCTTCAACCGCATATTCTGCAACATAGATGTTCTTATCTTCATACTGCGCCCAATCGCTTGCAGTACCATAGCCTGCCATTGAGGGTTTTTCCGGTTCTTCGCCCTTTGCGATAAGCTGACCGTTTGCGTTATAATACTCGGCGGTTTCAGGGCCGTTGCCGTCATAAACTGCAATCAGGATATTTGCACCGCTTTCATCGGGAACATAGTTTTCAAGCTTGTTTGAGAAGGAAAGTATTCTTCTGTCTTTATTAAGCCCCTTTGCCCAGTAGAGGAAAGCTTCACCTGCTGTATTTTCTTCCGGAGCTTCAACGTTATATGAGTTGTCAGCATTCTTCTCTGCCGCAATTACTTTTCCGTCTACCGTTACGGAAACAACCGACGGTGCAGCATAGTCGGTAAGGTCTTCCGTTGTGACCTTGAAAGCATCTGTAAGCGCCGCATCTTCGGGGATTTCTTCAACTAACGTCAATTTGAAGGATGAGGGATATGCAAACCATTCACAAGCCGTTGCATTATCACCTGCTCCTGTTGCAACGAGGAGGAGTATGTTTGTACCCTTTTTGAGGGTAATGTTTTCAACAAGAGAATCTGCTTTTTCCACCTGTGATACCGCGCCAACAGAATAATCAAGACTTGCTATCTTAATTCCGCTCTGCTTTGCTTCGGGAATGTTTTTTATCATATCCGATTTCAGGATATACACATCACCTTTTCCGCCTCGTCCGTTATATACATAATACGAAAAATCAACTTTATAGACGGCAGTTTTGGGGACATTTATATGCAATGCAATAAAATCATCGGCTTTTCTTAAATCACCGTTGATAAAACTGCTGAGAAGCTTTGAAGCTTTGGCATTTGAACTTGCAAGATAATACTTCCAAGTGTTGTTTGTCTGGCTGTAATCGGTTATAGTCTGAAGTTGTGTGCCGCTTTCTGCATTGATGGAGGCATAATCAAAGTTATAGCTATATGTTTCAATAGGTGTCAGCACAAGAGAAATCGGATATGTAAAATAATCAAGTACTCCGTTTGCGGTAGCTTTATCTCCCTTTCCTGTTACAACGAAAAGGAGGATGTTATCTCCCTTGGAAAGCTCGATACCATCGACCAGTATATCCGCTTTATTATTAAATGAATCAACTTCTCCGGAATAGTCAACAGATGCAATTTTTGTTCCGCTTTCTTTTGCGGAATCAAGACTTGCAAATGTTGCTCCGGGAACGATATACACATCGCCCTTGCCTCCGCGACCGGCAACCTTTGCATAGACATATTCGAGATCATATGCACCTGTCTCCGGCACATTGATATTAAGTGCGATATAATGATCCACATCGCGTGTATCACCGCTCATATAAGTGTTTTTAAGCTGATGTGCATTTGACCGGGTGCTTTGATAGAACTTCCAGGTGTTGTTTGTCTGGCTGTAATCGGTAATCGTATGAGCGTCTGTGTTTCCGCCAACGTTAATTGACAAGTTGTCAAACTTATAGCTGACCGCACCGTCATCCGCAGCACTTGCGGAAACAAAGCTCATAGGAAGCATCGCCACTACCATAATAACTGCTACTGCGAGGGAAATAATCTTTTTACTCATTTTTTTGTCCTCCTAATATTTTACAAAAAACTTTTTCAAGTCCAAATATACTTATTTAAGACTCGGTTATATCTCTCCGATTTCCTGCATAACATTTTTAATTATCTTCTTGCCATCATCCGTTGCAAGAACGCAATAATCTTCGTGGAAATTGCCGTCGCAACCGAGAAGATTCATACAATGCGTGAAGCAGGGCATAAGGCGGTTTGCAATCATTGTATCGCGAAGCAAAAGGATGTTATCAAGATGCTTTCTTGCCGTCTTCCAGTCGCCGCTGTTGATTGCATCATACAT
>JAFQVE010000583.1 GCA_017408185.1 Oscillospiraceae bacterium
CACGCATTCCCCACAGAAGCGGGTCGTCTCCGTTAAGAACAGCAATGCCGTCTTTGGTAAGACCTTTGAAAATTTCCGTTTTTTCGCGCAATACCCCTTCTTTTGTCCCGAACGCTTCAAGATGGCTTGCACCGATAGTTGTTATCACCGCAACCTCCGGCGCGGCAATCCTTGTAAGCGGCAGAATCTCGCCGAAATGGTTCGTTCCGATTTCAAAAACTGCAGCTTCATGGCTTTTATCAAGTCCAAAAACAGTAAGCGGAAGCCCTATGTTGTTATTATAATTTCCTTGTGTCTTGTGCGTCTTAAATGACGCCGAAAGAGTTGCGGCACACATCTCCTTCGTTGTCGTTTTTCCGACGCTTCCGGTTATGCACACGCGTCGCAAAGAGAGAGTTTCAAGATATCCTTTTGCGATTTTGCCGAGCGCGGCGACGGTGTCATCAACTATAATCTGCGGAATCCGAAGTCCGTGCATCTCACGTGAAACAAGAACAGCCGATGCGCCTTTTTCCTCCGCATCGTGCGCAAAATCATGCCCGTCAAACTTTTCTCCGCAAATGGCAACAAACATTTCTTCCCCGCGTATCTCACGGTTATCGCGCACGATTCCCGTAATATAAGCGTCTCCGCCGAGAAGTCTGCCGTCGCAAAGCTTTGAAATATACACCACGCTTAATTTTTCCATCATCTATCTCCTAAAATATTCGTTTACTATCTCACGTTCATCCATATGATGCTTTACGTGGTCTATCTCCTGATAGGTCTCGTGGCCTTTTCCGGCAAGCACAACTATATCGCCCTTTCCGGCAATTGAAAGCGCGCGGAAAATGGCTTCACGTCTGTCCGTAACGCGCTCATAGTCCGACGTCACTTCCTCGATACCGGGTATTATGTCATCGATAATGGCATCCGGATTTTCCGTCCGCGGATTATCAGATGTAACAATAACTAAATCCGCGTTCTCTGCGGCAATTTTGCCCATCTTCGGTCGCTTTGTAGCATCGCGGTCGCCGCCGCAGCCAAACACTGCGATAACACGCCCCTCAGCTATCTCGCGCACGGTTTTTAAAATATTTTCAAGGCCGTCCGGCGAATGAGCATAGTCTATCATAACGGTGTAATCCGTATCTGTCGGCACAACCTCGGCACGCCCCTTGACACCTTCGATTCCGCGAAGAGCCGCGCTTATCTGCGGAAGCGTAATCCCAAGAGAAAGCAGAACGCTTGCGGCACACATAGCATTATAAACCGAGAACTTTCCCGGAATGTTCATTTCTATTCTTCCGATGGTATCAATCCCCACCAGTTCAAACTCGACAGATGCCGCCTTTGTACGGATGTTTTTGGCAACATAATCTGCGCTGTTATCCTTTGCGGAATACGTTACGGCACGGCACGGAGCATTTTTCGCCATACGCCGTCCCGCCTCATCGTCATAATTAATTACAGCAACCTTCGACTGTTCAAAAAGCTTTCTTTTCGCTTCTTCATATTTTTCCATCGTCTTGTGAAAATCAAGATGATCCTGAGTGAGATTGGTAAACGCACCAACATCATATTCTATACCGAAAACGCGCGAAAGCTCCAGCGAATGAGAGGAAACCTCCATAATAACGTGCGTGCACCCCGCATCCCGCATTTTCGCAAAAAGCGCCCAAAGCTCGTGCGATTCCGGAGTTGTTCGCTCTGTCGGAAGCACGGTATCTCCTATCATATTCTGGTTGGTACCGATAAGCCCGCACATAGCACCGTTTTCTTCAAGCACGCGCTTTATAAGATATGTTACCGTTGTTTTTCCGTTAGTTCCGGTAATACCTATCATTTTCATATCCCGCGTCGGATTTCCGTAAAAGTTTTTTGCCGCGGCGGCAAGTGCGCGCCTTGCATCTTCAACAAGAATCTTATTTTTGCCCGGTGCATCTTTTTTGTCTGTAATAAATGCACACGCGCCGTTTTCAAATGCAGATTTTATATATTTATTTCCGTCCGTCTCGTAACCGCGGATTGCGACAAAGACGGTGTCTTTCCCCACTTTGCGCGAATCACACTCAACACCGCACACCTCGGTGTCAAAATCCACATCAGCTGACAGCACTTCTATGCCGTTTAGTATGTCGCGAAGTTTCATAAGACTACTCTGCCTTTCTTTAAATTTACCGTGAAATACCCTCTGATACGCCGGCGATATCATAAAATTCTACCGATACCACAGTGCCTTTATTGAGCTTTGTTCCTTCCGGATACTGCTGCTTCGTTGCTCCCACAGCAGACGAACGCTCTGAAACCGCGCCGTTTGCTTTCATATACAAGCCTGCGTTTGTGAGCACTTTATTTGCAGACTCAGGCGTCATACCGATAACATTCGGCATCTCCACCTGCTCGCCTTCCGCCTTGCCGCCCATATATACAACAATCGTTGAATTTTTCGGAATTTTCGAGCCTTCTGCCGGAAGCTGATCCGTACAAACCTTTCCGTCGCCTACCGTTTTTATGGTAAACGAAGAATAGTTGCGGTTTGTGCTTAAAAGCTTGTTTACACCCTCGCCGGTTCCGCCGATGAGGTTGGGCATTGTTACCTCTGCTCCTACAAGCTCATCTGCAGTGTATGTCGGTTCAAATCCGAGATACGGTAAAATCTCGCCGAAAACCTTTCCTGCCACGGGTGCTGCAAGCTGGCTACCCTCAAGGTATATGCCGCGCGGGGTATCAAGCATTACGAGAATTGCAATTTCCGGATCCTCCATAGGTGCAACGCCAAAGAAAGAAGCGATATACTTTTTCCCCTCTTCAGCGGTATATTCGTCAACCTTTTCGGAAGTACCGGTTTTACCGCCTATTCTGTAGCCGGAAACCCTTGCGTTTTTACCCGTTCCCGTTGCAACAGTCTCTTCAATTGAAGCATTTATAAAATCAGATGTCTTTTCCGATATTATCTGCCGGACAATCTCCGCTTCATTCTTTTTTATAACTATACCGTTATCGTCCACTATTTCTTTTACAAGATGCGGCTTCATAAGCTTACCGTCATTTACCACCGCACCAACGGCACACACAATCTGCATCGGCGTTACTTTAAATGTCTGACCGAATGACGCAACCGCAAGGCTTACCTTATTCTTCGGATTTTTAAAATCCTTCTCGTTGAAGAAGTAGCCGCCCGCTTCGCCGATAAGGTCTACGCCCGTTTTATCCAGAAGTCCGAAGCCCTCGCAGTAGTTATAAAACTTTTCATTTCCTATTCTTGCCGCAATATTCATAAGTGCGCAGTTGCAGGATTTTTCAAGTGCCTGGGAAAGCGAAACATTCCCGTGACCTTCGCGCTTCCAGCAGTGGATAGTTCTGTCGGCAACGCGAAGTCCTCCCGGGCAGTTGAAGCTTGAGTTTTCGTTTACAACTCCCTCTTCATATCCCATAGCTACCGTGAGTATCTTGAAAACCGAGCCCGGCTCATATGCATCTGAAATAAACTTATTTCTCCACGATGCCTGAAGCTCATTTGAACGCACCGTTTTTCTTTCATCCTCACTTGCTTCTTCTATTCTTTTAAGCGCCTCGGGATCCGTTATTTCAAACGGTGCATTCAGGTCAAAATCCCCGTAAGTTGCCATAGCAAGGATTTCGCCTGTTTTTATGTTATAAACTATTCCTGCACCGCGGTTTTCTATCTTTCCGTCAATAACCGCCGTGCGGAGATGGTTCTCCAGCACCTGCTGAATCGTTTCGTCAATCGTCAGGACAAGATTCTGCCCATTCTGCGCGTCGTGATATTCCTCATATTGGAATGACATATCCGTTCCGCGTGCATTTTTTGCGGCAATAACTCTTCCCGGCATTCCTTTCAAGACATTTTCATATTTCATTTCAATGCCGAAAAGCCCGGTGTTATCGTCACCGCAAAAACCGATAACCTGCGATGCAAAGCTCCCGTAAGGATAATAGCGCTTCGTATCCTCGGCAAGGTGAATTCCTTTCACACCATGCTCCTTTATCTGTTCGCGCAGCTTTGTTGCAGCCTCGATATCTATCTTCTTTTTTATTACCTGATAATAGCTTTTCTTGTTTTCCGTTTTCTTTAAAACGTCATCATATTCAAGCTCAAGCGTTTCCGAAAGAATTTTTGCAACAGTACGTGCATCCTCCTCAGTCTCCATCTCCGCAGGAGAAATAAACACAGTTTCCGCAGTTGCGCTTACTGCAATTTCCTTCATATTACGGTCGTAGATAACTCCGCGCTTCGGCGTGATAACCGTATCACGGGTCTGTTGCTCTATCGCCATAGACTGATATTTTTTATAATCAATCAGCTGAATTTTTACGAGCGCTCCCACGAGAGGAAGAAATCCTACCGTAAGGCAGAAAAACATGCAGAATATTATTCTGCCCAGTATTTTGTTTGACGGTCCTTTTCTCGCCACTTTAATATCACCCCGACTATATAAAGATGCGGAGAATGCAAAATCACAAACTCCGCTGATAATCCTTGCCTATAATTTATATTGTGGACACCGTCAATTTATGTATTCAATAACCGTTGAAAAGCCTTTTGCGAGCCCTGCAACGAGCTTCGATGTCGTCTGCGGCTTTTCCTCGCCTATCTCAAAGCGGTCTCCTCCGGATGTAGAGACATAGGTTATCTGTGACTTGTCAATTTTGCTCATACCGAGCTTTGTAACTGCCCAGTCGCGCACCTGAAGCGCGCCCATACGCTGATTGCGGCTCACCTCAAGCATCTGCACCTGCTCACGCAAATCCTCAAGCTCTGCTTCACGGCGGCGGTTAATATCCGATGCCTCCGTAAGGTGAACATATGAATAAAGAAGAGCGATAAGCATCACAAAAACAACTGCTCCGCAAAAAACGGAGAATCCGCTGATCTGCGGTCTTGCCTTTGCGCGCGCGACGCTTCTTGCCGCTGTGCGTGCCTTTGCTCCTTTTTTATTTACACTTGTACTGCGGTCAAATCTTGAAAGGTCGTATACCGGTTTACTTTTAGCTACTGCCTGCATATTCTTATGCCCTTTCCTTTCTTACAGCCGCTGTGCGACCCGGACCTTTGCCGAGCGCGAGCGCGGATTTTTTTCTACTTCATCTTCACTTGGGAGAATCGGCTTGTTCGACACACACTTAAGCGTGGGAACCTTACCGCAGACACACACCGGAAGTGACGGCGGACATGTACACGGTTTTTCCGCCTTGCGGAAGGCGTGCTTTACAAGCCTGTCTTCAAGAGAATGGAACGTGATTATCACTGCGCGTCCACCCGATTTCAACATATCGGGAAGAGCCTCCAAAAACTTTTCTATCTCCCCAAGCTCATCATTAACTGCAATCCGCAGCCCCTGAAAGCTCCGTTTTGCGGGATGCTGTTTTTCGCGCAGTGCCGCAGCCGGCATGGCAGATTTTATAATCTCTACAAGCTGCGATGTGGTTGTAATCTCACATTTTTCTCTCTCGCGCACAATTGCCGATGCAATTTTCCCCGCATATCTTTCTTCTCC
>JAFQVE010000071.1 GCA_017408185.1 Oscillospiraceae bacterium
CTATGGTGACTGCGATTATTCTGCATATCCGGCATATGGGACATTTGATATCGCTCCGGTTGAGTCGGACATCTCGGCTCTTTTAAAGTACAAATATCTCGTGTTCGCAGGCTGGAACACCATGACGGATGAGGATATGGACAAGCTCACAGCATACGTAAAATCCGGCGGACATCTTCTTATGACTGCGGCGCATCTGAATCACAGCGCAGAAAGAAACGGCGACTTTATTATGCCACCGGAAGAAAAGCTGAAAGAGCTTTTCGGTTGCAGATTTACGGGCAAGACCCTGAGAACCAACAGCGGAACAAAATTCGCAAAGGATTCCGTAAACCATGAAATTCTTTATCCTGTGTCGGAAGATCTGATGGGTGATCCGCTTTTCAGCGCAGGATATGCCGAGTATGCAGAGGTTGAGCTTTGTGGCGGGGAAGGTATAGGCGTTTTAAGTGATAGCTTCTGGAAAGAAGGCAATGAAACTGCCGTGTCTGTTGTGGAAAACAGGCTCGGAAAGGGAACGGCAACGCTCATAACAAGCATGATGTATCCCGGAAACAACGCTGTTTATCCGCTGTATCGCGCAATGGTGCGCGAACAGGTCAGTGCATCTGCAAGAAGTGCGGATATAAAGGTCGTCGGCAGTGACAGAGTGCGCTATGCCGTGTATGAGGGCGGTAAGATATACCTGCTTAATACGGACTATGATGTACCTGCTGTTGTGAAAGTTATTTCAAAAGGCGAAGAGAAAACGATTATACTTGAACCACTGGAACTTAAAGTGATATAAGAGAAAGACAAAGAACAATGGCTGTCGGATTTTTTGACAGCCATTGTTCTATACTCCTATTCCTCGCCGGCGGGGTAGAGGGAGAGCGGGTCTATCGCCTTGCCGTTTTTTGTGACCTCAAGGTGGAGATGGGCAGGTTGCATACATTCCGCAAGTGCAGTGTTGCCTATTTTCGCAATCACATCACCGGACTTCAGCGGGTCACCGGACTTGAGCGTTATTCCGTCGGCGAGGTTTGCATAAATGCTCACCAGCCCGTCAGAATGCTTTACGGTTATCGTGTTTCCCATCATACTGTCGATCTCCACGCGTTCTACCGTACCGTCTGCGATTACCCTGACGCTTGTTCCTTCTTCGGCTGCGATGTCAACACCTGCGTGGATGCGCCAGTCGCCCATCGTTTCGTTTTTCACAAGCTCGTCACCGGAAAAAGGCTCTGTTATCGTGCCATTTACTGCCATTGTAAAAACGGTGTCGGCTTTCTTCTCGGGAACGCTTACCGTTGGCACTGCCGGCTCTGGCTTTGGTACGGATGAGGTTTTTGTGCTGTCCTGTGCCTGTTTCTTCGGAACTATTGGCTCATCGGGAATCGGCTCCGGTTCGGGTGTAGCAGGCGACGGCGCTTCGTCGGGAATAATCTCGTCTCCGGCTTCAAAATCATAGAGCGTTTCGTCCTCCGGCGGGAAAGGGAGAGTTACGGAATTTGAAATATCGGTTGTTTCCTTTACTGTGTTTGCCGTGTCATTGGCGAGATACATAACATAACCCGAAATTCCTATTGCACACATGCACAGGAAGAGGATTATGTAAAATCCGCTGTGCGCGATTTTACTTGCAAATTTCTTCATTTTCAAAAGCACCTCCGAGCTTATTTTTGCCCGAAGGTGCTTTTGTTATTCAAAAACATATAAAGTTGCAATTATTTTTTAAGTCCGAAAATTTCAATAGATTCATCGCGCATTTTGTATTTAAGGATTTTTCCTGCAGCATTCATCGGGAATTCGTTGACGAACAGAAAATATCTCGGAACCTTGTGGCGTGCAATTGATGCATTACCAAATTCGCGCATTTCGTTTTCGTCTGCCTCCTCGCCCTTGTGGAGAATAATCCATGCACAGCATTCCTCGCCGTAGCGCTCATCCGGAACGCCGACAACCTGCACATCACGGACCTTCGGGTTTGTGAGATAAAATTCCTCAATCTCACGCGGGTAAAGGTTTTCACCGCCGCGGATAATCATATCCTTAAGGCGACCTGTGATTTTATAGTAGCCGTCAGAAGTTCTGCAGGCTATATCGCCTGAATGGAGCCAGCCGTCCTTGTCTATCGTCTGTGCCGTTGCGTTCGGCATTTTGTAATAGCCCTTCATTATATTGAAGCCACGGGCAACAAACTCACCGCTTTCACCGTCCGGAAGCTCCTCTCCTGTTTCGGGGTCGATAATTTTACATTCAACGCCGGGGAATGCACTTCCGACAGTCTCGACACGGTGGTCAAGATCCTCGTTGACCTCGCCCATAGTGCAACCGGGAGAAGCCTCGGTCTGACCGTAAACGGATATAATCTCACGCATATTCATTTCAACTGATGCGCGGCGCATAAGGTCTGCCGGGCAGTTTGCCCCCGCCATAATACCGGTACGCATATATGAAAAGTCGGTCTTTGCAAAATCCGCGTGGTTGAACATTGCTATAAACATTGTCGGCACACCGTTAAAGCAGGTTATGTGCTCGTCGTTTACACAGGCAAGAGATGATTTCGGTGAGAAGTAAGGCATCGGGCAGAGTGTTCCGCCGTGTGTCATCATAGATGTCATAGAAAGAACCATTCCGAAGCAGTGGAACATCGGCACCTGAATCATCATACGGTCAGCGGTGGAGAGATCCATGCGGTCGCCGATGGTTTTGCCGTTGTTTACGATATTGCGATGGGTGAGCATAACGCCCTTGGGAAAGCCTGTTGTACCGGAGGTGTACTGCATATTGCAGACGTCATCCGGACGGACGAGCGATGCCCTGCGGCGTATTTCCTCTTTGGGCACGAGGGAGGAACGTGAAAGCATCTGTTCCCAGGTAAGGCAACCGGGCATTGAGAAGCCGACGGTTACAACGTTACGCAAAAACGGAAGCTTCTTTGAGTAAAGTGCGTCTCCCGGCTTCATAGCTTCAAGCTCGGGACAGAGCTTCTGTATAATCTCGCGATAGTTTATGTCCTTGCAGTCCTCAATCATAACAAGCGTGTGCGTGTCGGATTGCTTGAGGAGGTATTCAATTTCGCTTATTTTATATGCCGTGTTTACTGTTACAAGAACTGCGCCGATCTTGGTTGTTGCCCAAAATGTGATAAACCATGCAGGGATATTAGTTGCCCAGATTGCAACATGGTCGCCCGCCTTTACGCCGAGCGAGATAAGCGCGGCGGCACATTCGTCAACATCGCGGCGGAATTCCGTATAGGTGCGTGTATAGTCGAGTGTTGTATATTTGAATGCATACTGGTCGGGGTATTTTTCAACCATTGTGTCAAGAACGTCGGAAAATGTCGCATCAATAACGTCATACTTTTTCCAGACATAGGTTCCTGTTTTTGCACGGTTATAGTATACCGTGTCATAGTCCTTTTTCTCGCGCGAAAGCTGAGCAATATAATTTGCAAAGTGCGTGAGAACGATGTCCGCATCGTTTACCTCTTCGTTCCATGCAACGGAAACAAAACCGTCAAAATTGAGAGACGTAAGCGCATTGATAAATTCCTGAGTCGGAAGCTCACCCTCGCCGATAAGCACGGTTTTTCCGTCCTTCATATCGCCGAGGCGTACATATTTAATATATGCACCGAGGTTTTTGATGGTCGTCTCTGCACTTTCTCCTGCGCCGAAATACGTTTCGCGTATGTTCCACGAAGCGCCGATTGCGGAACTTGAGAAGAAGTTTATAATGTCAATAACGTTTTCCGTGTCGGCAAGATATCCCGAGGTTTCGAGTAAAAGCTCAATGCCGGTTTCCTCTGCGCGTGATATTGCTGCAGAAAGCTTTTCGGAAAGGACGGAATTTTCTGTTTTTTCGGAAATGCGGACGATGACTCGTTCAACACCTGCATGACCTGCCATATTTATATATTTGAGTATTTCATCACTTGTGGCGTCGGAACCCTCTACCGGATGCGGGTACACGAGCGCCGAAACGGAAAGCGAACGGTTGTGAAGCTTGCGCTTTGCATCCGCAACGCGGTCACTGCGGAGCACGCTGTCGTAGTGTTGCTTTCTTTCCTTTATCGCATCGTATATTTCAAAGCCCGAGAAGCCGTAGTCGTAAGCGTAGCGGCAGAGGTCGAGAAACGATGCACGGTTTACGTTTTTTGTAGAGAATGTCAGCTTCATTGTTATCTCTCCTCAGCTACGATTTTATTCAGCGCATTGATGTAAGCGCGGACGCTTGCCGCAACAATGTCTGTGGAAATTCCGTTACCGGAATAAAGCTTGCCGCCGACGCGGAGCTTTACAAGCGCAGAGCCGAGAGCTTCCTTACCTTCGGTAACAGCCTGAATCTGAAAATCGTCAAGCTCATAGTGGTAACCGATGCTCTGTTCAATTGCACGGAATACGGAGTCAATCGGACCGTCGCCCGTTGCTACGCCGCAAAGAGTCTCACCACCACAGCTAAGCGTGACCTGAGACATCGAGGCACCGAGGTTTGTGCAGTTTGTGGTGTAGCTTTCAAGGTGATAAGTGGACGGCGCCTGCATTGCCGAGCTTGCAATAAGCGCCTCAAGCTCTTTTGCACCGATGGAGCTCTTTTTTTCGCATACTGATGCAAGCGCGCGATGAACATTTCCGTTATCCTCATCGGATAAGTCATAGCCAAGGAGAGAGGCTGCCTGAGCTACTTCCGAAATCGTGCTGTCGGCGTCGAGAACAATCTTTTTCTTTTCGCTGACAGAAGTGTTTTCGTATGCTTCGTGGTTGATTTTTGTGAGCATATCATCAATGCTTGCGTGAATTTTTGTGTTTTCAAGAGAAACGGATGCGCCGATTGCATCTCCGCGTGCGCTTATTGCGTCGCAAAGCTCTCCCATGGAGAGTGCGCCTCTTCCTGCCATCGCGCATTTAAGTCCGTCTGCTCCGGCTTTGATTGCGGCAACCGCACAGGCAACCGCCATGCCGATTGCATCGGATACGCAAACGTAAACAGGGATGCTTACGGCTGATTTGATTTTCGCGGTAAGAGCTGCGATTTCATCGGGAAGGGATACGCCTGCATCATCGCAAATCGTGATAATGCCCGCACCGTTTTCTTCTGCCGCCTTTGCTGCAGTGATGAGAAAATCCTCATCTGCGCGGGTTGCGTCAAGTGCAACAAACTCAATGTCGTTGCAAAGCGCCTTTGCGGATGCGGTGAGAACCGAAATCTTTTCGAGCATCTTATCAGCCTTGACGTGGTAGGAATATTCCATCTGTACGGTGGATGTAGGAACCTCTATCTGGAGACGCGGGGAAACTGCATCCTTTACGCATTCCCACGCATCCTTTACGCTTTCTGCAGAAAAGCCTACAGGAATTGCAACCGTGCTTTTCTTAACTGTGTTTGCAATTGTTTTATAAATAATGGTATCCTCGCGCACGTTGCTTATGGGAGCAAGCTCAAGTGAATCTGCGCCCAGTGTATCGGAGGTGTTGGCAATAGCTGTTTTTTCGCGGAAAAGGAGCGAAACTTCGCGCTCTCCGGCAAGCTTTTTCAAGGTAATGTCTGCAATGTTGATTTTCTTCATCGTGAAAACCCCTTTCAAATATAAATCTTTTCGGGATAAGCAACAAAAAGCGCTTTCATCTCTTTGTTGACTTAAAGAGACGAAAGCGTTAAAATCTAAAATTAAAACCTTCCGCGGTACCACTCTTTTTCATCCTGCAAGGATGCCCTCAGATGCTGACACATCTTAACTCTGTTACGGGAGTTCCCGTCCGCCCCTACTCTTAAAAAATTTCACGGCAACCGCTCCGCGGTGAGTTCAGCAATTCTTTTCCGATGTCTTGCACCGACCGGCATCTCTCTGAAAGGCAAAAGAGCTTTGCTTAATATTCCGCATCATCGCGTTTGATATTTAATTGTGAAATATTATATCACCGAGTTCTTCGTTTGTCAATAACTTTTTTCAATTTTTTCGAATAATGTTTCGGTAGCTGCCGGGAGTTGTTCCGGTGGCTTTTTTAAATACACGGCAGAAATACTGGAGAGAAGAAAAGCCGCTTTGCAGGGCGCATTCCTCAAGACTGAGAAACGGAGAGCGCATAAGCTCCTTCGCTTTTTTCAGTCTTACTGATATTATATACTGCGCGGGAGATACGTCAAACTGTGCCTTGAACAGCTTGCGGAAATACACCTCGCTTAAGTCTATGCTTTCGGCAAGCGAGGTTACGCTGAGAGAAAGGTCTTTGAAGTTCGTGTCAATATATTCCTTTGCCGCGTTTATCTTGCCTCGGGCACCGGGCGAGGTATATTCGCGATTCGCAGTTGTGCGTATAATGCCGTAGATGTCGTAAACGAGTGACATGCATTCCTGAAAAGACGATGCCGAGGTGGAATTATAGCATTTTAAAAGCTTTCGGAACATATTCTCTGCGTGCTCCGGATTTTTGGGAGAAAAAACCTTGTTCTGTCGCGGGGCGATGCCGTCAAAGATAAAATCAACATATATAATTGAATAGTCCGGATCCGTGACGGTAAGCTTATATCCCGTTTCGCGGCTGGCATACAGGATATCGCCTTTTTTGACGGTGATAATGCTTCCGTCGTCAAACGTATATGTGGCAGAGCCGGAAAGCGTGTAGCCGAAAACATCGCATTCTCTGTAGTTTACATGGCGGAAATGGAGCGATGCGAGGGTTTTTGTTTTTTGGACGGTTATAAAATTCTTTACATAAAACTCATTCTGCGTTATATCCGGTCTCATAAGATTTTCGTCACCTCGGTACAATTGTTACCATTATATTACCATTTTTTTAACCGCTGTGCAACGGAAAAATGTAGCAGTTGTTTCGAAAAGTGCAAAATAACCGCTTGTGAAGATTTACAGGCGAAAACTCGGAATATATAATGAAAATACAGTGATATGCCCGTTCTGAGTACAGAGGGCGCGAATATAAAAATGTATAAATTTGGGAGGAAATCAATTATGAAGAAATTACTTGCAATTTTCCTTGCAGTCACGATGATTGCAACATTTATCCCAAGCGCATTTGCAGTGGAA
>JAFQVE010000584.1 GCA_017408185.1 Oscillospiraceae bacterium
CCCGGATAAAAAAGCTTATCATGCTGTTTGAGAAAAACATCAGAATTACGCACACCGTCCAGCGCATGTTCACCTTTGCATCCTGCGCACCGCGGCTCCGTACAGTTGTGAGAAGCGCACACGAAACGATTACCACCGTAAGCCCGATAATCTGCGGTACCGTAACATCCTCGCCAAGGAATATCCTGCTGTAAAGAATAGGCATAAACGAGCTTAAATTGAGGAGAATGGCAGAAATGGTATATGGTCCTGTGGACAGCGCTACAAGATAGAAAAACGACGCAAACGCATATGCAATTCCGAGACAGAGCGCATAAAGAATACTCATCTTATTCGGGAAAGCCACACCGCCATCAACAAGAAACGCCGCAACCGTGAAAACACACGCAATAAAAATTGCCGCAAACGTACACATAAGCGGCGGCGAGGAAATTGGGTCTACCGTTCTTTCCGCACCTTTTTTATACGAAATATTCAAAAGCTGTGATGCCGTCACAGATACCAAAAGCAAAAACGCAATATACATTATGTAAATCTCCTTTTTTAAGCTGTTTATTAGTATACCACCCCGTCCTGCATATGTCAAACCTCATCGAAAAAGATTCTGTATACACAAAACCGCCGCGGTGGAAATTCACCGCGGCGGCATTACTTTACAAGTTATATCTTACTTGTGGTCAACAGAGTACATGTGCTTGATAAGTTCAAGAACCTTGTTGGAGTAACCGATTTCGTTGTCGTACCAGGAAACAACCTTTACGAATGTATCGGTGAGAGCAATACCTGCATCCTTATCGAAGATGGATGTGCGTGTATCGCCGAGGAAGTCAGAAGAAACAACTGCTTCTTCAGTGTAACCGAGGATGCCCTTAAGCTCGCCCTCGGAAGCTGCCTTCATAGCTGCGCAGATCTCGTCGTACTTTGCCGGCTTTGCAAGGTTAACTGTAAGGTCAACAACAGAAACGTCGAGAGTCGGAACACGCATAGACATACCTGTGAGCTTGCCGTTGAGTTCCGGAATAACCTTACCAACAGCCTTTGCAGCACCTGTGGAAGACGGGATGATGTTGCCGCTTGCTGCACGGCCGCCGCGCCAGTCCTTAAGAGACGGACCGTCAACAGTCTTCTGTGTAGCAGTAGCAGAGTGAACAGTGGTCATAAGACCTTCTGTGATGCCCCAGTTGTCGTTAAGAACCTTAGCAATCGGAGCAAGGCAGTTTGTTGTGCAGGAAGCGTTGGAAACAAAGTTCATATCGGAAGTGTAGTCCTTGTTGTTAACGCCCATAACGAACATCGGAGTGTCGTCCTTGGACGGAGCAGACATAACAACCTTCTTAGCGCCTGCCTTAAGGTGGCCTTCAGCCTTTTCCTTTGTAAGGAAGAGACCTGTGGACTCAACAACGTACTCAGCGCCGAGCTTGCCCCACGGAAGAGCAGCCGGATCACGCTCAGCGGAAATCGGAATTTCCTTACCGTTAACAATGATGGAGTTCTCTGTGGAATCGATTGTTCCCTCAAACTGACCGTGCATTGTGTCATACTTAAGCATGTATGCAAGGTAGTCTGCCGGGCAAAGGTCGTTGATGCCGACAACTTCGATTTCAGGATGGTTTACGCTTGCGCGGAAAACCATACGGCCGATACGGCCAAAGCCGTTAATACCGATTTTGATACTCATGGTGATATTCCTCCTAAAAAATTTTCGTATGTTACCATTATAAACGATTTTAATCAAATTTACAACTGCTTTTTGTGAAAATATTAGCAAAAATTTGGGAATTTTTTTGTATAAAAGCTATAAAAGACAAACCCGCACGAAAATTTGCGAGCTTACCTTTCCCTGCTTTTCAAATCAGCAAGATGCTCTTCTCTGTAATATTCCAATTCTTCCGAAGATATGTTCACTGAAATATAATCATTGCAAAAACCTGCTTCATTGATATCAATAGCTTCTAACATACACTCATCATTTTTCCAATATACACAAATATCGTTTCTGCATGAAACTATCATAACACAATCCCTTTCCATAATCAACTCATATATGACATTCAGTGAATGTCATATATGAGTTGATTATAACATATAATTTCTTCGATGACAAGCACGAAATGTCAAAAGGGGTAAAATTTTATGTTTATAAACAAATCAAAAGATGGACTTAATAATATTTGCGGCAAAAACATATCACACCTGCGTGCCAATCTGGCAATTTCACAACGGGAACTTGCCGACAGGATGCAGCTTATAGGGATTGATATTGATAAAAACGCCATCCAGCGCATAGAGTGCGGAAAGCGTTTTGTTACCGATATTGAATTGTGCGCATTCACAAAGGTTTTTAATGTAGCCTTTGAAGAACTGCTAAAATAGGACGCTATTCTTCCTTTTTCCATTTGCCGGAGAAATAGAATATAAGTCCAACCCAGAACGGAGTGAATCCCGCAAGCGCATCGCCCAACCAGAAGCCGTAATGCTTCATACCGAGCGCAAGGCCGAACAGAAGTGCAAGGCCTATTCTCATAACAATTCCGTCGAGAATTGCCGTTGCGAAGTTCACCTTATAGTTTCCGCTGCCGTTTATGAGTGCGTTCATAATAGCACGGCATGCCGCGCCGAAGAACAGAAGCACCGCAACCGGCACATACTTTCCGCCGAGCGCAAGGACCTCGGCATCACTCGTGAATATGCGGAAAACCTGTGACGGAAAAATAACGATAACAAGAGAAATCACCGTTGCCGCACTGAGCGTTACCTTTGCAAGCGCGCGCATAATGCCCACTGCACGGTCATACTTTCTCGCCGCAAGGTTCTGACCCATCATGGTGGAGCCGGCGGTGTTCATCGCCGCGGACACGAGATTTGAAATACTTGCAATCTTGTTTGCTATGCCTGCAAAGCCGGAGACTGCCGTTCCGTAAGAATTTATCCACGAATTTACAAACAGCTTCGAAAACTGCACAGACGCGCTTTTTATCGCCATCGGAGTTCCGAGCTTTATGAGATCTGACAGCATTTCGCCATCCCATTTCGTGAAATCGCAGGGCTCAAATTTAAGCTCAAACCGTTCGCGGTGACGGAAAAGAAATATGGTGCAGCAAACAAAGCTTATCCCCTGGCTGATAACCGTTGCAAGCGCGGCGCCATACGGACCCATATCAAACACATATATGAATACTACATCAAGGACGAGATTCATCACCGCCGCGATGCTGATAAATA
>JAFQVE010000585.1 GCA_017408185.1 Oscillospiraceae bacterium
ACAGATGATATAAAATACGGCCGTGCAGGTGCTGTCCTTGTTGACAGAGTCGCAGACCTCTATCCCAGCTTCTCCTATAAGCAATGGGATGAGAAGTATCTCGTTTCACACGGCGGCTCGGGTTACGGTAAGATTTACGGAAGAATCAACGACAATACATATGTAACGGCCTTTATGGAGTATGCCGATGCGTTCTATCCTGTATATAATGATCCGCAAGTTGTAAACTTTCTCTCCAAAAAGGCAATAAAATATAACCTTGAAAACTCCAAAACAAGCGGAGAAAAGATATGGGCAAATATCGAAGACGGACTTTTGCGAGATGTTTTTAAATCCGCAAAGGAAGGCGAGATTTACGGAAACTACGGTCAGCTCCAGGAAACCCTTGCAATGATGGCTCTCGTTCTTGACAGTGAGCCTGAGAGCAGTCAGGTGGTAGACTGGATTTATCAGCCCGGTAAGTGGACGGAGGACAAAGCAACTCTCACCGCAAAAAATACCGGAGGAAACTTAAGCGTTCAGCTTGTTGACGTCGTTGATCGAGACGGTTCGGGAAATGAAGCGTCACCGAGATACAACAGCTCCTGGATTGAACAGCTCTATAACTGTGCAGATATCCTTTCGATGTACAGCAAAGACCCTAAATATGATCTTTATCAGAATCCCAAATATGCAAAGATGTTCACTACCTTTATCCCGATGGTGCTTGTCGATTCCTTTACCGTACAGATAGGTGATACGGGTGCAACCGCAAGCCTTGACTATCAGGACAGCATAGACTGTCTGATCCGCGGATTTATGGGACTTAAGGATTCGCCGCTTGGAACAGAGCTTGCAGAATACCTCTATCGAAGAAATGGCTATACCGAAAAGGGACTCCATTATGATATCTTCACAAAGAACCCCGAAAATATGGAGAAGGATATTCTCGCACGTCTTGACGGAGATATTTCCGTTCCCAGCGAAATGCAGACAGGATTTGGCTTTGCAGTACTCCGTGCAGGCGGAAAGTATGCAGATGCGGCAAATGCCACACATACAAACACCCTCCGCGATTTCTGGATTTACTTCGGAAGAAACCAGGGACATGGGCATCTCGATACATTGAATCTCGGAATTGAGGCATTCGGTCTCAACTTCGCACCGGATAACGGTTATCCCGAGGTTGCAAGTACCGACCCACACAGATATCAGTGGATGGAAGCAACCATTGCCCATAATACCGTAACAGTAAACGAAAAATCCCAGAAAGATGTCGGTATTCACGGCTATCCGCTTCACTTTGACGATGCAGGAGAAGTCAAGGTTATGGATATTGATGCTTCAAAGGCATACAGTGAAACTCAGATTTACAGAAGAACCCTTCTTATGATAAACGCAGGAGACGATGTTTCCTACGGTGTTGATTTCTTCCGTGTAAAGGGTGGAGAAGACCACATCTACAGCTTCCACAGCTATTCCGATGAGATTTTTGAAACAGAAGGTCTCGGCGTGATGAAATACCAAACCGACAACGGAGAAGCAGACGGAAACTTCATCGGTACATATGCAAGTCCGGATGTGGAATACGGTCCAGATCCTTCGAATACCCACGTTGTTGCAAACCTTAAGTATCCTCAGGGTTATACCTGGCTTAAGAATATAAGACGTTCCGAAAATGTCGGAAACTTTGCCGTTGACTTCAAGGTGAAGGATTTCAGAAATGCAATTAAGGACGGAAACGGACTCCATCTCAGAATGACAATGCTCAATGACTTTTCTTTGGATGAAGTTGCTCTCACAAGCGGTAACGTTCCGAACAAATCAGAGAATAAGGGACTTCCGAGAACCTTTGAATATGTCCTTGCACGTCGACGCGGCGAAAATCTCGATTCTCTCTATACAACGGTTTATGAGCCTTACAGAAATGAGCGATATATCGAAAATATGTCAGCTATTGAGATCGAGGCGACAGAAGGTGAACCGGGAGCAAATGATGTTGCAAAGGCAATTAAGGTTGTTCGCATCGACGGAAGAATTGACTATGTAATGTATGCAACCGACAATACAGTTCTCTATACCGTTAAAGACGGCGAGAGGGAGATTTCCTTCCGTGGCTTTGCCGGTGTGTATAGCATAAACGGTGATGGCGAGAAGATTTATGCTTATGTCCATGACGGTGATGTTATAGGCGAAGAAAAAGACATTCGAAGTGAGATAAAAGGAATAGTCAAGGACTTCACCCGTGACCTCGCACTTGAAAATTCAATTTTCATAAAGACCGATGATGAAGTGAATGCCGAGGCTCTTTCCGACAAGTATGTATTTATCGAAAATGACGGGGTACAGAACGGCGTTTACAGAATCCACAGTGCAGAAAAGACAGATGACGGAATAAAGCTGAATATCGGTGCAGTAAGCGTTATAAGAAGCTACAGGGATGAGAATGACACTTCTCTCGGTTTTGTATATAACATTGCAAAGGGTCAGCTTGTATCAATTCCGCTGTCTTATGTAAATGACGGAGCTCCTGTATTCGATTCGATAAATGACGGACTCACCGCAACGGCAGGAAGTATCGTTAAGTTCAATGTCCGTGCAACCTGTGAGGACGGAAGCAAAATCAAATATGAAGGAGAGACTCTTCCCTCGGGAGCATCAGTTGATCCTGATACCGGTGCGATTACCTGGAAACCTTCTGCATCACAGATTGGCGAAAACCACTTTGCGATTACGGCAACGGACGACTCGGAAAGAACTTCAACAATACACTTCATTGTGAAGGTTTACGGTTCAACCTCAGGTGGAGGCGGTAGTGGAACATCGAAACCCGAAACACCGGATAAGCCTGAAACTCCGGATGAGCCGGAAACACCTGTTACCCCCGAAACCCCAGATGTAACCGATGGTTTTGTTGATCTCGGAAATCACGCATGGGCAGCGGATGCAATAAACGCCCTTGCAGAAAAGGGAATAATCAAGGGAACAAGTGAAACCACATATTCACCTGCAAATAATATAACAAGAGCAGATTTTGCACTTCTTCTTGTCCGAGCTTTTGAAAAGACATCGGATAATACGGAGAACTTCTCCGATGTTTCGGATTCAGATTACTTTGCAAAAGAGCTTGCAATCGCCCGAAACACAGGACTTGTCGGAGGTATAGGAGATAACAAGTTTGCACCTCGTGAAAACATCAAGCGTTGCGATATGATGCTTATGGTCTATCGTGTGCTCGTTTCCGAGGGAATTGAGCTTGAAATCGGCGATGTTGATATGGCTGATATATCCGAAGTTCCCGAATATTCACTTGATGCAGTAAAGGCACTCATCTCGGCAGGTTTGGTAAACGGTAAAAACGGCAAGATTGCACCGAATGACTTTACCACACGTGCAGAAGTTGCAGTCCTCTTACAGAGAGTTCTTGAATTTGTGGAAAAATAAAATAAAAACAACAACCCTCGGGAAATTTTCCGAGGGTTGTTGACTTTTATATGGGATTGCTTTTGTAATGCTCAATAAGGTCATCGTTCAAGGATCTGCGGTTTCGGGTTTCCAGATCTTCCAGGAGTCTTGTGGGGCGGTGCTCCTTGCGATACTTTGCAGGCGTGGTGCCGAAATACTCCGAAAATGCACTTGTGAGACGGGATTTATTATAGAGCCCTGTTTGCTTTGCAATTTCATCCACCGTGCTTTTTGAAAAAATCAGAAAGCTTTCAGCAAGGGAAAGCCTTAGAATGTGGAGATATTTACCGGTACTCATACCGACGGTATTTTTAAAGGCATCCACGAAGCGGCTTCGTGACATGATAGAGACGGAACAAAGGTCGGAAAGGTGGATTTTTTCCGAATAATGCTCTGCCATATATTTTGTTGCCTTTCGTATTCCGACGGTTTTGTCGTAAAGTGTTTTCGTAAGCTTTTTTTCGCAAGGTTCGGAGCAAAGCAGTCTCAAAAAATTGGAAAGAATAGCTGCAAGCTTTTCAAATGAGACATTGCGCCCCTTTGAAAATTCCGAAAGTGCATCGCGGGAAAGTATATCCGCTTCCTCCTTTTCCTCAGGAGAAAAGCTCTTGGAAAGAGGGATTTTCATACCTTCAAATTGTGGGTAAAGACGATGAAAACAAAACGAAGAATCCGAGAACTCCGAGAAGAGTCTGTCGTCAAAGTAAGCCGAAAAAATAACGGGTGTATCCTCTGAACTTTCGGTATCCATTTTGTGCGGCACATATGGTGGTATGAAGACGCACTCTCCCGGTTTTTGGCAAAAAACCTCATCGCCGATATAGTGAACGGCATAGCCGTTCAGCATATAGTACATTTCTGCATTGGCGTGAAAGTGTAAGCCATTTCCGTTAAAGCGTACACAGATTGTACCTACGGTTGCCGGAAGAACGGAAAGAGCAGGCTTTGGAGTTATTACCATTGGTGGGGTCATTATTATCACCTCCGGAAAAATTATATCATTGCAAGCTGTGATTGTCAAAGAAAAATGGGTAGATTTTATAACTTTCTCCTGTGGATTGCAAATGCGGCAAGGTTTATTATTAGTATAAGGAATAAACTCTTAAAAGGGGAGTATTTTGTGAATATAAGAGAGATAACGGGTCTTCTGCAACAAAACCCTGTAATTTCGTGGCATGAGCACGTACCCGGAGAAAATGAAGGTTTTGAAAAACTTGATACGGTTTTTGCAGACAACCAACTCAAAGTTATGGATACATTAGGCATAGATAAAATTGTTGTGTCGCTTCCGGTTGCTGCAGACAGAAACTGCCCTCCTGAAAAATTTATTGCAGCAAATGATATTGTATATGAAGCAATACAGCGTTATCCCGGAAGAGTCTACGGTCAGGCGTTTGTAAACCCCGGATATATAAAAGAAACCATTGCCGAGCTTGAACGCTGTGTAAAAAAACTTGGCTTTGTCGGGGTTAAGCTATATCATCAGTATTTTATGGATGACCCTGCAATGTTTCCGCTTATTGAGAAGTGTATTGAGCTTGATATTCCCATATTGATGCACTGTGCTCATATTATGGATCCCGAAACAAGGAAGAGGCAACCCCGTTGCTCGGGTGGAGATCATATGGCGAACATCGCACGCAGATATCCCGAAGCAACATTTCTTATGGGACACATCGGCGGAGGGGGAGATTGGCAATGGGAAATCAAAGCGATTGCTGATTGTCCGAATGTTTATGCCGATATCGGAGGAAGCATATATGACCGACCGCTTATTGAAGAATCCATTCGTTATCTTGGAGCAGACAGGCTTTTGTTTGCATCGGACGGGATTTGGTCATCCGCCATTTCAAAGGTGCTCGGTGCAGATATATCTGATGAGGATAAGAAAACAATTCTCTCAGGTCGTGCATTCAACAGATTCATAGAAAAGGCAGGTCGATAACTTATGTTTATAGATATCAATACATATGTCGGACACTGGCCGTTTCGTAATTTAAAATACAACACGCTCCAAGAACTTGATATTCTTGCACGGAAATATGAAATTACCCATATGGTTGTGGCTAACCTCAACGGCTTCTTCTATAAGGATGCTAATGCTGCAAATCTTGAACTTCTTAATGAATTAAAGGAGCACAGAGGCAAAACAACATTTCTTCCTATGGCTATCGTCAACCCGACATATCCGGCATGGGAAAAGGATGCACGAGATATGATTGATGCAGGATTTGCGGGCTTTGAGCTTGCACCGATTTATCACGGATATTCCCTTGCTCCGGAAATGTTATATGACGAATATTTACCGAAGCACCGTGCAAAGTGGGTTCTTGACCTTGCGGAGGAACTTGATGTTCCCATTCGCATATGTTCAGGCTTTGAAAACTTCCGTGGAAGATCGAACCTTGATACATATAACAACATCTCGGATGAGGATTATTTTGCTCTTCTGTCAAAGAATGACAAGGTTCATGTTTTTGTGACTTGTTTCTCACCCTTTGCGGCTGGTGAGCATTTCGGAGGACTTATTAAAGAGCGAAAAAACACATATTTTGATACTACTCAATTTGAAACGTTCAATGCATCTGCCGGTGCGGAGATGCGGAATGTTATTTCGGACGAACAGCTTTGTTTTGGGTCTCTTTCACCTTTCAACTATATGGAGGCAAACCTTATTCGTATGGAGTACACTCCGGAATTTGACAAAGATGCAATGAAGACAAATGCCGCGAGAGCGTTTGAGGATTTGAAATAAAAGTATATCCACGGCACATTTTAAATGTATATAAGTATGCTTTAAGCATACTGTATAAAAAATAAGGAGGAAGAATGAAATGAAAAAATTATTATCACTGATACTTGCGATTGCTTTGGTATTAAGCCTTGTTCCTGCGGTTTTTGCTGCGGAAGGCGAAGCGACGGAAAAAACGGAGCTTCGCATAAAGTATGACATTTTGGGAGCAGTAAAGAAGCTCGGAGTTTCTTGGGAATCAAGTGTGGGAGTGGACGGCGAAAAAAGAGTTCCGTTCACGAACATTGATTTTGCACTGACGGACGGATTTTTCAGTTTCAAGGATTCTTCTTGCGGAATATTCACCGGACATTCGGAACTTAACTACAATAATATCTGTGGCTTCCAGATTTCAAGCAACGACTGGATTGAGTTTGACATATATGTTCCCAAGGCAGGAACATATACAATGGAAATGTGGTGCGGAACTTATACATCGGATACAAGAACAAAGGTGTATGTCAATGGTACTGAAGTGGGTGAATTCAGCAACTATGAAGAAAATGCTCCTGCATTGACGAAGGTTGTTGATGTGCCGAGATATATAGAAGGAATTACTTTTGAAAAAGCGGGTATTCATACAGTCAGATTCTTCGGAACATCAGATTATTGTACGGCAGGTACCTTCTATCTTGTTGATAGCAATGCAGGTGCGTCGTTGAGCCTTGCAACAATTGTTGCGGATATAGACAAAGACATACTTTCTTGCGGTGCCGGGGAAACTGCAATAATAGAAACATCGCTCTATATGAATGACGGAAGTGCAGTTTCGGATGCATCCGCATATCCTGTTTCTTTCAAAAGCGATAATGAGGCTGTTGCAAGCGTTTCTGAAGATGGAGTTGTAACTCCGGGAGCAGCAGGAAAGGCAAAAATAACTGCGTATGCAACAAATGAATTCGGTGAAGAAGTTTATGCAATAAAAGAAATTTCTGTTGTTGACGGTGCTGTAATTAAATATGATATAAATAAGCATCTGTTTACCGACTTGGGCTATACAGATTCAACCTCTGTAGAAGAAGGTTCACTCACAAGGCTTGATGAAACCGTAACGGATGGTTTTTACAGTTATCTGGGCGGTATGGACTATGACAGAAACTATATAAAGTACAGTCACGGCGCCGGAATAATACAGCTTATGAGTACCGGCACGAAGATATCATTTAAGGTTTATGTACCGATTGCAGGTTCTTACCGCGTGGAGGCTGACACCTTGGAAGTAAACACGGATCGTTGTGATGTTGATATAAATGTGTATATAACAAAGGATGCTGCAAATGAGTATCCGAAGAATTTGGTCGGAGGTTATAACGCTTATAATGCTTCGGCGACTGCGGCAAAAAGTGTAAGAAAGTCGATTGGTCAGTACAACTTTACCGAACCGGGATATTACGTGATAAATTTTGTTCTTGCAAAGGGATATCAGGCCACTAGCGGAAGTCCGTACTCATTCGTCGGAAACTTCTACCTCATCGGTGGTGCAAACAGTACAATTATGAACGGCAAAATCACCTCAAGCACATCCTCAATCAATGTTGACGAGGGCGAAACTGCGGAAGTGGTTGCAACAGGATTTGTTTCCTCCACAACAGAAGCGGCAACATTTACATATTCATCAAGCAACACGGCTGTTGCAACGGTTGATTCGGAAAGCGGCGTTGTAACACCCGTGGCGGAAGGCGTGGCAATAATCACAGCAACTTCAAATGCAGACCTTGCAAACACTCTCACAACAGAAATTGAAGTAACCTGCAATAAACCCGGTGAAGCGATTGCCGATACAAAGGTAAACTTTATGGCAAGTGCAGAAGAGGGCGGAACGGTAACAGACAATAAGCTTGTAAAGGAAGTAGCAATCGGAAGCAATGTCACGGTAGAAGCAACTGCAAACGACGGTTATGAATTTGCATACTGGAGAAACGCAAGCGGAAAGCATCTTTCTTCAAATGCAAAGGAAACCTTTAAGGTAAACACAAACACAGCTGTTATCGCAGTGTTTGATAAGGTGGAAGTAGAAGAGACAGACACAGAAGTTCCTGTTTACTTCTATAACGAAAACGGCTCACTCATTGAGAAAAAGGACGTTACAAAGGGTATCACTTTTGCAGAAGCAGCAAACGGAATTGAAACAAGTCTCACAGGACATATCTTCAAGGAATGGAGCATTTCGGGAGAAACTGTAATCAACGGAATTCTCCGTGCAGTAGCACTTTATGATAAGAACGAAACCGTATATAACGTAACGGTTGGCGGAAATGTTGTTGCAAGCGGAAAATACGGCGATGAAGTAACAGTCACGGGAAGTGACAGCTTCAAGGCTTGGAAGCTTGGAGAAAATGTTGTAAGCTATGATAAGGAATACAGCTTCTACATCTGGGGAAATGTTGCTCTCACAGAGGTAACGGAAGGCGAAGTTACGGTAGTACCCACAGTTGCAATAGACAACAGCGGTGATAGCTACTTTATCTCATATAACGTTCCCGAAGGCTATACCCTTATTGAAGCAGGTATAGTATTTGCAAAGGGTGGAAAGCCCGAGATTGGAAGCTTCAATTCAAAGGCTGTTGCAAAAGCGGGAAGCGGACAGTTCACCGCAAAGAAAGGCGAAGACACTGAAACTGTAGCCCGTGGTTATGTGTTGTTCCGTGACGGCGACGGCATAAGAGTAATTTATGCGGATTAAGCAAAAATGTGATATTTGCAATCTGACTTGAGTATAAGGAGGAAAATATGATGAAAAAGAATAAAAAACGTGCTCTTGCCTGTTTTCTTGCAGGAATGATGCTTTTTGCACTTTCTGCCTGCGGAGAAACTCAGACAGAGGAAAAAAAGACCGTAAGTGGCGAAAATACGGTTGCGAACGGTGTGGTAAAAACACTTTTTAACGAAGGCGTAACTGTGGAAGACAATTCGACGGCTGCAACAGTTCGTGAGGGGAATATCATTGAGGTGCCGACGATGTATTATCAGCAGTTCGGCGCAGATCCGTCTCTTGGTGACGATGCGGCTTTAACATACGGCGGCTGGAAGAAGACAAACCTTCCGATCAATGCGGATAAAACAGCCATTGTCGTTATGCATGCGGCATATGTAGGCGAAGCGGAAACAGCCCCGGAGCAGTTCCAGTATTGCGAATATGTTCCGAGAAGCTACCGACTTGCAAAGGAAAACTTCCCGGCTGTTCTTGATGCTGCCCGTGCTGCAGGTATAAAGATTTATCACGTAACCTTCGGTACCGGATATTTTGAGGAAATGCCCGGTTATATTGAGACTCAAGCTTTGGGAGCAGAAGCAAACTATTCCCCGCGTACAAAAGCAACCGGTGACGACATCATCTCGGAGCTGTATAACTTCAAGGACAATAATGTAACCCCCGGTCCCAATGCATGGGACGGAATCATTGCAGCAAGGGAAAAATATCTTAATTTTCTTCCCGAAGCAATGCCTCAGGGCAATGAACCTATCTGTACAACCTCAAATGAACTTGCGGAAGTTGCAGTTCGAGATGAAATCAATCATCTTATTTATATGGGCTTTGCGGTTGATGCATGTCTTCTCAGCTCCGAAGGCGGAATGCTCGGAATGCAACAACGTGGATTCATGTGCTCTGCAATTAAGGACTGTGTAACAGCTGTTGAAAACCGTGAATCAACACCGAGTAAGCACCATACAGACACAGCTCTCTGGCGTGTCAGCACAGGTTTTGGATTTGTGTACGAGGGTAAGGATTTAGTTGATGCCTTTGGACTTGTAAAGAAATAAATTACTGGAGGTCTAAAAATGAAAAGACTTTTGTCGCTTGCTGTGGCAGTGTGTATGATAATTTCACTTTTACCGACATTTACCGTATCGGCTTCGGATAGTGAATTTGCATATGCAAAATATGTGTTTACAAATACAGCTGTTGGCGATCCTGAAACAAGAATTTGGTGGGGAGACGGATATTCAGATGCAAGCGGAAAAACCCTTGCGGACATAAACCCGGATATTTCCGCCCCTTGGGATCTTCTTGCATATCGCTATGCACATGGTGCAGGCTATGACGGCAACGGATTTTGGTACAGAACAAAATCCGGACTTGTTGTCACCACACCGGGGGCATCAAACAACGGCTTCGTGTTTGAAATAACCGTACCTAAAGAAGGTACATATAAACCCACAATAAATTTTGACTATGCAAATAACGGCGGTATTGTAAGTGTGTATATCATTGACAAGGCAAAAGCAGACAGTCTTGGCTATAATATGCAGACAACTGATGGCATAGCCAGTGTTAATGGTTATCAAACGGCCATAGGTACATTTGATAACTATGATGGAGATGCAAGAAGTGCAAGCTTTGATAAGCCCGGCAGTGAAGTGCTTGGTGAAGTTAAACTCAAAGCAGGAAGCAACTACCTTGTTTTCTCAATGACAGATAAAAGTCCAAAGGCGGCGAGCGATCCGGCACAGCCTCATATCGAGATAAGAAGCCTTGAGCTTCAGGAGGTTGTACCCACGACTACTACATATGCCTTCAATTGTACCGCTGTCGGTGCGACACCGGACTATATCGGATGGGGAACATATAAGGAAGAAACGACAGGCAAGACTCTTGAGGATATCGACCCTGACGTTTCAGCACCGTGGGATCTTCTTGCCTTCCGTGCACCCCATGGAGCAAGATACGATGCAGACGGTTTTTGGTATAGAACAAACGAATCTGTTGATATTTTAGGAAATAACGGAGTTTCGTTTGAAATAATCGTTCCGGCAGACGGAGTATATGATGCAACTCTCACCTTTGACTATACATCGCAGGGCGGTATCGTCAGCACATATATTTTCGATGAAGCGACAATAGAATCAAAGGCTTATGATATGTCAAATCGCGGTGGAATAATTTCAATAACGAAGAATGAACAGGCGATAGGTACATTTGATAGCTATGATGCTGCAACAAGCGGAGTTGGTCACTTTGATAAACCGGGCACTGTGACTTTTGAGGATCTCAAACTCAAAGGAGGCAGTAACTATCTTGTATTCTCAATGACGGGTAAAAGCCCGACAGCTTCTGCGAACCCCACACAGCCCCATATTGAGCTTAGAAGCCTTACTCTTCAAAAGGTAGTGCAGAAGAAGGCAAAGTATGTATTTAATTGTACCGCTGTCGGTGCAACACCGGACTATATCGGTTGGGGAACATATAAGGAAGAAACAACAGGTAAGACTCTTGCAGATATAAACGCCACAATTTCCGACCCGTGGGATCTTCTTGCCTTCCGTGCACCCCATGGAGCAAGATATGATACAGACGGACTCTGGTACAGAACGAATGAGTCTGTTGATGTTCTCGGAAACAACGGACTTTCCTTTGAAATAATCGTGCCCACAGCAGGTGTGTATGATGCAACTCTCACCTTTGACTACACATCCCAGGGCGGTATCGTCAGCACATACATTCTCGATAGGGCAGAGGTCTCTTCGAAGGGCTACGATATGGCAAATCGCGGAGGAATAATTTCAATAACAAAAAATGAAGAGGCAATCGGCACATTTGATAGCTATGATGCAACAACGAGTGCAACAGGCGACTTTGATAAGCCGGGTACTGTGATATTTAAGGATATTGAGCTTTCCGAGGGAAGCAATTATCTTGTATTCTCAATGACGGGGAAGAGTCCCACAGCTTCCGCAAATCCCACCCAGCCCCATATTGAGCTTCGCAGTCTTGAAATAAGAATGCCTGAAGAAGGCGAAGATGATGAAGAGGAAGATGTTCCGGTGATTCCTCCCGCAAAGGAGTTTGTATTCTCATCCTCTGCAATCGAAGTTCAGGAGGAAACAGCACTTTCACAGAATGCAAACGGCTCTGATGCAAGCGAAAAGGGAATGTCGGATATCGTTGAATCTGTATCTATGCCATGGGATGTTCTCGGATTCAATGGTCTTGAAAGCGGAGCATATCTTGCTCATGGTATTTCCTTCAAAACAGCAACGGGAAATGTCACTTCGGCAGGAGATAACGGAATAGCTTTTGAAATAAGTGTTCCGAAGAGCGAGACATACAAACCGACACTTACATATGATAAGGGAAGCTTTGGCGGAATTGTAAGCGCATATCTTTTCAAAAAGTCGGTTGCAACGGAAAACGGCTTTGATATGACAACCTCCGAGGGAATCAAAGCGGCAGTTTCTTCCCTTTCTCCCACAGCGGTTTTCGACACCTTTGATAAAAATGCAATATCGGGAGAGCTTGACAGCAAGGGAGAAATAGCCTTCCCCGAAAACGAATATGAACAGGGTGAATATTACCTTGTATTCAGTATAACCGATAAGAACGAGGGAATGGATGCAACTGCCGAAGGCTGTTATTTTGAGCTTTCCTCCTTAAAGCTCAAATTGGTTCCCACAGCAAGTGCAAACTATGTGTTCTCAAATGCTGC
>JAFQVE010000586.1 GCA_017408185.1 Oscillospiraceae bacterium
CTGTAAGAGCCGCAAACGGAGCGAACTGCGCCGCACGGTCAAGTGCTGACATTCTTGGTCTGCACGTGGGCGTGGGATTAGGGAGATTGATTATATCATCGTATTTTCCCATTATTGCTCCTTTCTTAAGCTTTATGCCCACCAATCTGGGCATTGCGGTCTTTTGCCGTAGCGCCTTCCTCAAGGTTCATACCTTTGAGAATAGCGTTTTTACCGTATTTCTTTTTTATATCTATAATAGCTGCCTGCATCTGCTTTTCTTTTTCTAATGCAGCAGCCTCCTCCGCTCTTTCATGTTCCAACTTTTCATAGTCAACAAAAATACTCAACTGTTCTGAAGCAGCCGTATCCTTGACATCCCCTTCCGTCACTAAATTATTGACGGATATATACATTCTTCGTATCAGAAGATTGGGATTAACAATACGGTCATACAGGTCGGAAACAGCTTGAACAATGCGCTTTGTTGATGAGGTATATTTGAAATTCTCCGTTCCCTGCGAGTGCTTGGGAATCTTTCGACCATAATGGTCTGTTGTAACCTCTCCCCTATATAGAGCGCTCCTTTTGGGATCAGTCAAATTTTCAATATCATATCCGATTGTAAGCACGATCTGATTTGTTACAAGACCTTTTTCAACTATATCGAGGGAGAGCAGGTCTGCCATCTCTCTTATAACGAGCTTTGCCTTCTCCGCATCATAAGGACAATGAAGCACCTGCCCTGAATTGAGACTTTTTGTTTCAGGCTTGTATGCCTTTATCTCGGCAATGGTACAAGGCTCATATCCCCATGCGTGGTCTATTAGCAGCTCCGCGTTTACTCCGAACAATTTATATAGTAACGCTTCGTTGCGTCGCTCAAACATACCGCCAATAGAGCATCGTGCAACGTCGCCCATAGTAAACATTCCGTTAGCCTCAAGAGACCTCGCGTAGCCCTTTCCAACCCTCCAGAAATCCGTGAGAGGTCGATGCTCCCACAGCTCTTTGCGGTAACTCATTTCGTCAAGCTCGGCAATTCTGACACCGTCCTCATCTGCTGGCATTTTCTTTGCTTTTATATCCATAGCGATCTTGGCAAGATAGAGATTTGTGCCTATTCCAGCTGTTGCGGTTATACCCGTAGTCGTTAATACGTCTTTGATAAGCATACGAGCAAATTCATGCCCTGTCATACCTCTCGTTTTGAGATAGGCTGTTGCGTCAATAAACACCTCGTCAATAGAATAGACGTGTATATCCTCGGGTGCGACGTGCTTTAGATATACCTTGTAGATGCGCGTGCTATATTCCATATAATGCGCCATTCTCGGCGGCGCAGCGATGAAATCTATCTCCAATGAGGGATTGTTTTTCAGTTCTATAGCGTTATACGATTTTCCCGTAAAACGTTTATTCGGAGCAAGCTGTCTCCGCTTTGCATTTGCTTCCTTCAAAGCTTGCAGCGCTTCAAACAGTCGTGCTCGTCCGCCAATTCCATGACTCTTCAAGGATGGTGAAACAGCGAGACAAATGGTTTTCTCGGTACGGCTGACATCCGCTACAAGGAGATTTGTAGTCATCGGATCGAGACCGCGTTCAATACATTCAACGGAAGCATAGAATGATTTCAGAAAAAGCCGAATTCGGCTTTTCTTGAATAATGCCGAAAGTAAAGTAATGCCGACAGATTAGATTATTCCGCGTTTTAGAGCATAATTCAAAAGAATATTCGGCATTTCTGTTATAATTAAAGTGCATCAATTATAACAGGAGGTATGATTTATGATAAAAATTAAAGATGCAGTAGATGGTGTAATCGACGCCATGCGGTTGCGAGGATGCTGTGATTACACGTTAAAAGAAATC
>JAFQVE010000587.1 GCA_017408185.1 Oscillospiraceae bacterium
CACGCAAGCATTGATGTCATAAGCATCGCAATGCGAAGCTTGAAGGCGCGATCTGTTAACTTTTTCTTCTTGGAAAAATAATATTCCCAGTATTCCTTGTTCATTTTTTCACCTTTTGCCCTTTTTGTTTCCTTTGCCATAAAACGCCACAAATTTTTTCATAGTGTTTTATCGTAAAGGAACGTATGATATGTTTTTTGCCTTGCCGCCTTTCCCCGAGGGGCGATGCGAACACCGCCCCATACAAGGATGACAGTTCAAAGAGAGGATGGGGTTAGTTATTGTCTTCAGCTGCAGGCAAAAGCTCTGCACTGTTATACAGCCAATTGATGATATCCGTGTTTTTGAGAACACCGTCTTCAGCATCAGGGAATGTGATAACCGGAAGTTTTTCTGCTTCGGTTATCGGTTCTTTTCCTTCAAACAAATTTGTGAGATCGGCGTTTTTATCGCTTAGCGCAGTCTGCACGCTTTCAAGCTCAAGCAAATACCAGCCGGAAATGTCTTTAACTGTTTCATCCGTTTCGGTGGTTTCAACTGTCTTCTGATAATATACGAATACCTTTTCAGTCGGCGCTTCCGTTTCGGCTTCCGTTCCCGCTTCGTCGGTTTTATTTTCTTCATTCACAACCGGTACGGCAGCTAAAAGCTTTGCATCTTCAAGAGAAATCACGCGAAGCTCTGAGAGCGGATATGTATTATCTCCATCAGAAATTTCCGTTTCTTCCGGGAAGATGATTTCTTCGCTTTCGTCTTCATCCTCTGTTTTTTCAAGGAACGAGAAATCCGCGACTTCGGTTTTAAGCTTCCATGCGGTTGCGGAAATGGTTTCCGGCAGCTCTTCTTTTGAGAGAACAAAAAGCTCTGCTTCCCGTTCTTTGCGTTGCTCGGGTGTAAGCTGAGTTGCGTGGACAGAAACATCAATGGTTGCACTCTTTCCCATGCATTCGCCATCCGGATTATTTGCCATTTTTACCACAAATGCATAATAACGGGTTTCGCCATCCTTATCAGCATTTTCCGTTTCCTGCTCTGCCGGTTTGAGAATACCTGCGCCCATAGGAATGTAATACTGTCCATTCTCTTCATTATATTCAACACCAAGCAAATTTCCATTCTGGGACGTAAGCATTTTTATTTCATCCCACGTTTTGTTGATTCTTTCTTCTGCACTGTCAAGCGGAACAATTGCATATTCGAGATTTTTGCGAAGCGTTTCATCACCACTGACGTTCAATACCGCAGTATATGCAAGAGCAAGACTTCCTTTATTACGAACGCCGAGATAGATTTTCTTTGTCACATTAGGCTGCCAGAGCACATTTTCCACCAATCCTTCCGCTTCAGCGAAAAGATCGCCGTTGCCGCCTGCGATTGAAACGTATTCGCCGCCTTTTAGCATAACGAGGTCAACCTCAAGGTTACCGGCTTCTATTCTGTTGTTCGTACTTTCCACACGATCTACAAACCATGCAAGCGTTGTTCCCATAAGCATTGTAAAGCAGAGAACAAGAGACGTGAGGCTTGTGACAAGTGCGGCTTTTGTTGCTTTGGAGTTCACCTTCGTTATTCCTTTCCTTTTTTGTGTTTGTTTTTTGCATCCGGTGCGAGATTCTTCGGGCTAATCTAGGATAAATCAGATGTATTACTGCGCGGGGGCAGGTTCCTCCGCAGAGTTTTCTTCTGCAGGTGCTTCCGTTACTGTTTCTGCGGGCGTTTCTGCCGCGGGAGCTGCATTTGCAGCGAGCTGTGCCTTAAGCTCCTGAAGCTCTTTCATCATTTCAGCAGCTGCGCGGCGCTCTTCGTCGATCTTTTCCTTTTCTGCCTCAAGCTCCATCATCTGTTCCTTCTTATATCTGCGGAAGAGCTGGATGCAGACAATTCCCTGATACAGAATAAGAAGAAGAAACGGAACGAAGATGCAAATGATATAACCGATAGGCTGTTTCAGGAACAGGAAGAATGTTCCGACGTTCGGAATTTTTCCGACGTATTTACCGAGGACGAATGCGTGAGCAACCGGAACCTCGTCGTCATCGCCGGTCGTTGTACCGTATGTGATAAATGCATCGTTTCCGTTTGCATCAACGGTCTTTGCGCGGATTTTATGCGTTATCGTTTCGCCGTAAAACTCATCGTCCTGGGAAATAAACGCAATGATGTCGCCCTCAACGAGCGTTGCGGGATCTACGTTTTTTGTGAAAACAAGGTCACCTGCGTCAAAGTCTGTCGCTTTCATCGAGTCCGTCCTTACCGTAAACGCTTTGTAGCCGAAAAGACTGCGGTTGTTCTGGTCAAAGGTGTTGACGGAGATGATTGTGAATACCATCATAAACGCCGCTATCGCAAAGATAGTCCAGACAATTACGTTTTTGATGATGTTCAGTGTTTTTCGCATATGTATTTATCCTCCTTAAAATTCCCTCTTGGGATTATTACGCTTTTGTGTTGCTTTTGCAGACATCGTAAATGTGAGAACTTCGTTCTGCATATTGTTTCTGCTATCCTCCGGGAAATGGAATATTGCATAAAGGTCGTGCCTGTCTCCTTTGGCAAGTTCATCACTCTCAACATCTGTATTGTCCAGGGTTAAATCCCGCAATTTCCCGGAATAAAGGACATTTGCGTTTTCAGGAACACAATCCCGTGAAGTTTCGTCAATACGATCGCTTATCGTGACATCAAGCACATCGGCAAGGTCACCGTCAATATCTTCAAAATAAATCTTATAGTAGACATCTGCAGTGCCTTCATTCTCGATAAAGAAATCTTTATACACCGTCATTCCCGGCTCAAAAAGGAATTCGTCACTACCATCTATGATTGGTTTTTCATCGTTTAAGTTTATATCTACGGTAGCGGTGCTGAATATGTTCTGATCAACGGAAATAGAATAGATAAGAGCAAATGTTGTTACGCACAGGCAGATAGCAAGGATAACAACAACGGCAAGCGCAATCATAAGCCTCCTTATCGTTCTGTTCGTTTCGTTCTTTGTTTTCTTTCTTACGAAAATAAGAATGAAGAGAATAAAGGTTGCCACGCAAATTCCGGTTATGTAAATCAGCGGTTGCTTAAAGTCGCCGGTGTTCGGAGGCTTTATAAGCTCGCCCTTCGGTTTTTCCGGCTTATCAGGTGCCGGCTTTCCCGGAAGGTCGTCCGGTGAAGAAGGTTCATCGCCGGGAATGGTGCCGGGAGCATCGGGGCTATCCGGGTCTGTCCCCGGTGTGTGCGGAGAATCCGGGTCATCGGGTAAATCCGGTACATCGGGAGCATCCGGATCGTCCGGACCGTCGGGGATGTCAGGGTTGTCCGGATCAACGGGCGGGTTTACGGGAGTGTCGGGGCCCGACGGCATTCCGCCGCCACCGCCTCCGCCGCCGGAGCCGCCTTCATCATCGTCGTCTTCAACCTCAACCCACCAGACAAAATCGGCAGTGAGATTCTTAGCCTGATAGTCGTTATTTACGCTTGTGTCGAGATAAACACCTATTTCATAATTTAAATCCTCAGTTGTGTTTACACCCGTTATTGTATACGGAATATCCTTAACATCGGCAAGCAAGCCACTATGTACAAGCTTTCCGTCTATTTTTATATCACATTTAAGAACATCAGCAAGCGACGGAGCCGGAGAGGTTGTCTGAATATTATCCACTTTAAAGTGGACGGTTATCGTGCCGTTATAGGACACGCGCACGCAGTAATTATGCAGCAAATGCTCCATGTCGTCATACAGATAATGGTCACCAGGAAGCATATCTTCCGCTTTAAAGCGTGCGTTGTCCGTTTC
>JAFQVE010000588.1 GCA_017408185.1 Oscillospiraceae bacterium
GGCATTCATACCGGAGACTCCATCGTAGTTTGTCCTTCACAGACACTTACCAATAAAGAGTATCATATGCTTCGCGACAGCGCACTTAAAATTATCCGTGCGCTTCAGATCGAAGGCGGATGTAATGTGCAGTTTGCCCTTGACCCGAACTCTTTTCAGTATTATCTTATCGAGGTAAATCCGCGTGTTTCACGTTCCTCTGCGCTGGCTTCAAAAGCAAGCGGATATCCCATCGCCCGCGTATCTGCAAAGATAGGTGTGGGAATGACGCTGGATGAAATTCATATTGCCAACACACCGGCTTCCTTTGAGCCGACACTGGATTATGTGGTTACCAAAATGCCGCGCTTTCCGTTTGATAAGTTCACAGATGCCAATAACTCTCTTTCAACGCAGATGAAAGCCACCGGTGAGGTTATGGGCATCGGCAGAACATTTGAGGAGAGCCTCTTAAAAGCGGTGCGCTCTTTGGAAATCGGACTTTGTCATCTGCATCACCGCAAATTTGACGGTATGAGCGAAGGCGAGCTGCTCGATTATATCAGAATAGGTACCGATGACCGTATCTATGCCATTGCCGAGCTTCTGCGGCTTGGAACGAGTGTTGACAGCATTGCCGAAGCAACTGCGATTGACAGGTTCTTCATACGCAAACTGCGGAGCATTGCAGAGGAGGAAAAAGAAGTTAAAGCAAATATCGGAGATGTAAAGGTACTTCGTGAAGCAAAGAAAATGGGTTTCTCCGACGAGGTGATTGCTCGGTTCTGGAATATGCCGGAGAGCGAGATATTCGCGTTAAGAAAAGCAAACGGTATCGTTCCGGTCTATAAAATGATAGACACCTGCGCTTCCGAATTTGAAAGCTACATTCCGTATTTCTATTCCACCTACGAGGATGAAAACGAGTCGGTTATTTCGGATAAAAAGAAGGTCATCGTACTCGGCTCAGGACCGATCCGCATTGGTCAGGGCGTTGAGTTTGACTACTCTACTGTCCACGCAGTACAGACTATTAAGTCGTCGGGTTATGAAGCGATTATCATCAATAACAACCCGGAAACGGTTTCCACCGACTATACCTGTTCTGACAAGCTCTATTTTGAACCGTTGTGTGTGGAAGATGTTATGAATATTATCGAGATGGAGCAGCCGGAAGGGGTTATCGCAACGCTGGGCGGTCAGACAGCTATAAATTTGGCTGAGCCGTTGAAAGAACGCGGCGTGAATATTATAGGAACCGACTGCGATGCCATTGAGCGCGCTGAAAACCGTGATGCCTTTGAAAAACTGCTCATTTCCCTTGATATTCCGCAGCCGAAAGGCCGGGCGGTAACCAGTATTGAATCCGGTGTTCAGGCGGCCGGAGAAATCGGTTATCCCGTGCTTGTTCGCCCCAGCTTTGTCCTTGGCGGCAGAGCTATGCAGATCGTTGCCAATGAAGAAGCGCTTCGCGACTACCTGAAGGCTGCCGTAGAAATCGACGAGGATAAGCCTGTTCTGGTGGATAAGTACATTCGCGGCAAAGAAGTTGAGGTGGATGCCATCTGCGACGGAAAGCGAGTGTTTGTTCCGGGCATTATGGAGCTTGTGGAGCGAACCGGTGTGCATTCCGGAGATTCCATCAGTGTGTATCCGTCGTACAGCCTTTCGGATAGGGTGAAAAATACCATTCTTGACTATACAGAAAAACTCGGCCCGGGTATTGGTATCATCGGTCTGTTCAATATTCAGTTTATTGTGGATGAGCATGATGATGTGTATGTTATCGAGGTCAATCCCCGTTCTTCGAGAACGGTGCCGTTTCTGTCAAAAGCCACAGGCTGCAGCCTTGCGGACATTGCAACGCGCTGTAATCTCGGCGTGTCTCTCATGGAACAAGGAATATTTGATGTCTATCCGCAAGAAAAGAAGCGCTTTTATGTGAAAACGCCTGCCTTCTCTTTCTCCAAACTTCGCGGTATGGATGCTTATCTTTCACCGGAAATGAAGTCCACAGGCGAGGCGATTGGCTATGACGAAAAACTGCACAGAGCCGCTTACAAGGCGATGACAGCCTCAGGACTTACGCTTCGCAACTATGGAACGGTAATTGTCAGTGTTGCCGATGAGGATAAGGAGGAAACCTTGCCCCTCGTCCGCCGTTTCTATAATATGGGGTTTAATATTGAAGCCACCACGCGGACAGCTGAATTTCTGAAGGCCAACGGTATACGAACCCGTATCCGCCATAAGCCCAGCGAAGGAAGTGAGGAAGTGCTGGACTCTATCCGCGCCGGATATGTCAGTTATGTGATTAACACCCGAGCAGTTATTTCCGGTAAACATCTGGGTGATGGTATCGCTATCCGACAATGCGCAGCGCAGAATAATGTTGCGATGCTGACATCGCTTGATACGGTAAAAATGCTCCTTGATGTATTGGAGGAGGTCACACTCGGTATTTCTACAATTGATGCAGAATAAGGTAAACCTGAATGCATGGTCTCGGCAATCCCTGCGAGGCCTTTTGCAGATGATATGATCATCAGAAGACCGATTTGTATCAGACATGGTAGCGGCAGGCAGAAAATAACAGCTTGCCCGAAATGCAATACGAATAAATATCAATCCGTCAAAGCCTCCCCTGTTTAAAGGGGAGGGGGCGTAAAATAAAAATTTAGGGGAGGGTTTCCATGCCCTCCCGCAGCCATGTCATTCTGAGTGTAACGAAGAAACTTTCTTTGGTATATGCAAACCATTGTAGGGGGAGCTGCTTGCCGTTCCCTTAGAAAAACGAACATAACACATCAAAACATAAGTCAAATTGTGGATAAGGTTGTGGAAAGGCTGTGGAAAGGTGTGGATAAGTTGGATTTTGGTTAAAATAATCAAAAAAAGATAAAAAAGTTATGCAAAAGTGCTTGACAAAAGGGAAAAGGTATGGTAATATAACGGAGCTGTCGGCGATGAGGCGATGGAAGATACTGGAAAATAAACTGGAAAAAAGTTGAAAAAAGGTATTGACAAAGCGGAGCTGATGTGATACAATATACAAGCTGTCGCGAGAGACGGTGCTGAAAAAAGAGTTTGAAAAA
>JAFQVE010000589.1 GCA_017408185.1 Oscillospiraceae bacterium
ACTGGTGGCATAAGGATTTCAAGAACGATTTCAATTCCTATCTTAAATATCTCCGAGACAGTGTTGAGATTCTTTGCAAAAACTACGGGAAAATCGGCGGTCTCTGGTTTGACGGAAACTGGTCTAAAACCGGCGAGGGGGATGTTTGGCAGGAAGATGAGCTCTATGCACTTATCAGAAAGCATCAGCCCGATGCCATGATAATAAATAACACAGGGCTTACAAAGCTCGGTGAGCTTGGTCACCCTGAAATAGACTCGATCACCTGCGAGCGAGGAGACGGCTCTCCCATAGATCGGGAGGGAATGAAAAAATATGTTGCCGGAGAGGTCTGCGACAGTATCAACAATCATTGGGGCGTTGCAGAGGATTATGACATCAAATCTCCGAAGGTGCTTATTGAAGCCCTTGCAAACACCCGTTCGGCAGGTCTTAACTATCTTCTTAACGTGGGCCCTCTTGGGGACGGAAGCCTTGATAATATGTCAAAGGCGATTCTTGAAACCATCGGAAAATGGATGAATAAATACGGAGAAGCAATATTTGACGGAAGACCTTTCCTCCGAAGTGAGAAAACTCCGTGTTACGCTCTCAAATCCGATGAACACGTTTATTTCTTTTGTCCGAAACTTCGATTCAGCGCAAACGAGAATGCCATTATGGATGCAGAGAAGTTTGCAGGCGAAGTCGAATTTAAAGATTTCCACCCGGATGTTGAAAACGTCAGGTGGATGGACAACAGCGAGGAGCTTGAGATGAAAAAAATCGGAAACTCGCTGATAATAAACTTTACTCCCTATCGCTACGGAAACGACTATGTCGTCAGAGTGGCGAGAGCAGATATAAAGAAATAACCACGAAGACAGATAAAAAACAAAAAGGAGAGATTCAAAATGAAAAAAACTTTTGGAAGAATTCTTGCAATGGTGCTTATAACAGCACTCACAATCGGTTTTATGCCGACAACATTCGCGGCAGACCTCGCACTCTCCGGAGTTAAGGTTGTTTATAATATGTATACGGATGTCGTTGGAACAGATGATTATGTCAACATCGTAAAGTTTGCTGACACAAACGGATTCTGGCAGTTTGAAAAATCAAGCTTCACTGTAGGCTCAAGCCGTCCACTTAAAGAAAACGCTAACGGACACGGTGTTGAAGCTGCAATCGTTGCAAACGAATGGTGGTCTATCAGAATATTTGTTCCGAAGAGTGGAAAGTATGCCCTTAAAGTAAACCACATCCTCTATGGTAGCGGCGGAACAAGCAGTATTCATTTTGGAAGTGCATCTGAAGGTGCTTCAACAATTGCAAGCAAAGCTGCAATCGGAAGCGTTTGCTTCTATGGGAACCCCGCAAACTACACAAAACGTGATACAGAAATGGCAACTATGGTTGACGTTCCCGTTGCAGGTGAATACATAGTAGTATTCAAATCTACTGCCAAAGGTGATGGAACAAACGGCGGAAGCGCTCGTCAGATGATAAATCAGGTTATCCTTGACGGATGCGAAGAAGGCGCAGCTGTTCCGGCGGTTATGGGAAGTATTTCTCTTGACGGAAAAGATGCTATAAAGGCAAAGGAAAGCGCAGTTCTCTCTGTTACTGCATTTGACGGAGTATCCGGTGCAGCTCTCACCCTTCCGGAAGATCTCGCATTTGAAAGCTCCGACAGTTCTATCCTTTCCATTTCCGGAAACACAGCAGTTGCACATCGTGCAGGAGAGGTAACTGTTTCTGCTTCATCTTCAAGCTGGGTAAACAGCATCGAAAAGAAAATCACAGTTGAGCCCTCTATGACTTATTCCGATGTAAAAATCGTCTACAGCACAGAGGTTGCTTCTGTTGCAGGAAATGCAACTATGGAAAATGTAAAATACGCAGACACATTCGGTTTCTGGGAGTTTGCAGGAAAGCATGCAAATGCCACAATAACAAGAAATGCTGCTGCTCACGGTCTCAATGCGTATGTTCAGTCTCCCCATTGGTGGGCAATGAAGGTTTATGTTCCCGTTGCAGGCTCATACACA
>JAFQVE010000072.1 GCA_017408185.1 Oscillospiraceae bacterium
AAAGGGAGTTACATATCTCACAGCAGTATACCGTGATATGACCTCTGATTACGTCAGCGTCATTTTCCTCAACGGTAACGGCGAGCTGATAAGCCGCTCCGATGCAACATATAAAGAAGGAAACACTGTTACAATAGAAGCTCTTCCGACTCTTACGGGCTTTGGAACGGCATCGGGCTGGCAGCTCGCCGGAACAGAAAATGTGTATACAGCCGATAGCACAGTAACGGCAACCGGAAAAGCAATGGTGTTTGTTGCTCAGTATGAAAATGAAGAAACTTCCATTGACATTACGGTAAATGGTGGTACAATGGTTGTTGAGAATAAAAAAGAAAAGCCTGCTTATGGTGATAATGTTACCGTAACTGCACCGTCCCGCGAGGACGGCAGCGGATATAACGTATTTGCATACTGGACAAAGACAGTAAACGGCGGTGCGGCGCAGATTGTTTCTCTCGAGAAGGAATATAGCTTCAGCGCATGGGAAAATTGCACGCTTACAGCGGTTTATACCGAGCGTCAGATTGAGCCGCTTGCAGAATCCGTAAGAAAAATTCTCTTAGGTACGATGAACGGAAATGTAAATATTGCCGAGTTCATCGGCTGCGAAGACGCAATTGAGCGTGGAATTGTTTACGGTGAAGGAACTCCGACTATTGATAGCTGGTCAAATAAGATTTCAATGGCAACGGATAAAAATGCACTTTCTGTAATCAACAACTCAGGAAAGAATGCACGCGCATATGCAATATTTGAAGGCGGAGTTATTTACAGCGAATAAGAGTGGGCAGAACAAGAAGGGGACGGCGGCAAATCACCGTCCTCTTTCCCGCAAATAAAAGGAGGAACGAAACAGATGAAAAAATGTATAGCACTTATACTTTCAGTATGTATGGCAGTCGGCTTTTTTCCGGCATTTACGGTATCTGCAGAGAATAGCGGATATACAATAGCATATGATATGGTGACGAACGATGCATACACGTTTACACGTCCGTATGATATGAAATCCGTTACATATGCCGACACAAAGCAGATGTGGCGCTTTCATTCAACGAACTCGGCAAAAGGCGTAAATGTGAATTCTGCTTATGGGCTTCAGGCGGAAATACTGCAGGGAGAGTGGATTGCGCTTGAGATAAACGTGCCGGTCGGAGGAGTGTATGACCTTGAGTTTTCTCACGGCGTTGCAAAAAGCTTAGGCTCGGTTGAGGGCGGCTTATGGATTTTACCGGGAGACACAACGGATATTGCTGGGGCGCTGAAAGAGGAAGCTGCGATTGCAACGGACATCTGCTATCACGATGCAAGTCAGTCAAAGAGCGTTGTGCTCAATACACGCAGTTTTGAAAACATTAATCTTTCTGTCGGAAAAAACCTGGTAGTATATAAGTCTTTAAAGGCAGATTCGGCAGGTAAGGCGACGATATATCCGGGAAAGCTTGTTTTTACAAGCTCTGATGCGTCGGAAACCGTGCTTATGGGTCTTGAGGGCACGCTTTCACGTGCAATAGACCCTAATGGGAATAAAACTGCAGAAATAAATATGGTATATTACCGGAGTGACGGAAAGAAAAGCGACAAAAGCTATTTGCCGGTATATAAAAGCGAAAACGAGGAGATTGCCGTTGTTGATGCGGGCGGAACAGTGACGGCAAAAAGCTATGGTAAAACAAATATCATCGCAACGGTTGAAAATGAAGCCGGACATAAGATAGAGACCCAAATCCCTGTAAGCGTAATAAAGCAGGGGTATACGATAAGCTATGATATTGCAGCAGGACTTACAAAAATCGGCGCGGCATTTGAAAATTCAAGTTTTTCGGGAACACGGGTTCTTTTCACATCGCTTGACGATGAGGTCAGCAACGGTTTTTACCATTATCACAGCTCAAACGGAGCAAAGGCGGACGGCGGAACCAACAGTTCAAATCTTAACTTCCGCGAAGGTGCAATTCAGGTTGGAAAAGATAAGTGGATAGCATTTGAGGTGTTTGTTCCTGCACCGGGTACATATACAATGGAAATGTATAATGCTACGTACAGGACTTATGGCGATATAAATGTATATATGTCACAAAACGATGCGTCTGTAGCAGATGAGGACAAAATAGGAAGCTATCCGTGCGACAGCGGTGTAACCTCAAATACATTTCCAATAGTGAAGGTTCCGAACGAGATAAAAAATGTTGAGATCCCCGAGCGTGGATATTATATATTTACATTTAAGGCAACTGCAAATTACGGCTTTGTGGGAAGCTTTAAGCTCACAAGCGGTGACGGACTTTCTGCGCTTATGCCCGTGGAAATTTCCGGGCTTGAAAGCGGACTTGCAGAGGTGTCCGGTTTTATGAGCGACGGACAGAAGGCAGATTTAAGCAGGGCGCAAATAACGTGGGAAAGCTCGGATGAGAGTGTTGCGG
>JAFQVE010000590.1 GCA_017408185.1 Oscillospiraceae bacterium
AAGCTGCTTTGTCATTGTTTCATTCTCTACTCCCGCCATATCGCCGACAGGCTCACCACCATTTACACCGGTGAAATGAAGTATTCCGCCATAAGTTTCATCCCAGCCATTTTCAAATGCTTTCTTTGCAACAGCGGCGATTTTCTCATTCCATTTATCCTCATTGCAAAGCTCCGCCGCTTCATACATAAACCACATATCCTCCATTGTGTGCCCCGGGTTCATATGCTGTCCTAAAATCTGCGGGAAGAAGGAATTGTCTTCACTCATAATTATCTCATGCATAACGTTGTTTTTATCAACAAAGTGATTGAGAACGTCTTCTGTATAGTTATAAACAAGGCTACGGAGATATTTTCCGTATTCCGCATCAAGCTTATCTGCCGCAAGGCACAGTTCTTTTGTGGTATTTGACATTATCATCGGTATTCCGTGCGCGCGAAACTTTGGGGATAACGGATACGGGAGTGTGTTAAAAGTGTTCTTCTCAATCCGCTCAACACACGATGCGTGAAGCTTCTTCGCAAACTCATATTTTTCCTTGTCCTCGCTCACAAGAGCATACCTCGCAAGACCGATAACGGCAAAGCAATCGGCATAGATGCTCATATCAAGCTCGTCATATCTGTCAACCTTTTTAGGCGAGCCGTCGCGATTCATAAGGAATACACAACGCCAGTCATTCTCTCCCATAAGGCAGTGTTCTGTCAGAAACTCTGCTCCCTGTTTTGCAAGGCGGAAAAACTCACCCCGTTCCTCTTGCGTGAACATAACAGCAGGAGTATCGCAAAGCTTTGCAAACATCCAAACAAAACGGCCTTGGCTCCATGTGTATTTATCATGCGAAACGAGCTTTTCGCCCTTATTGTCAAAGCAGTTTAGAAATCCGCCGTATTCCTTATCCTCGCATCTCGGCATCCAAAAGGACAGTATCTGATTTCTCAGCTCATTTTCAAAAAAGCCGTGAAGTTTTATTATTTCTGTTTTTTGCATTTAACTTATCCTCACTTTCAAAATGGTAATGGCAAATCTCCCTTGTTTACGTTACCCGATCATGGTTTCACCGATGACCTGTATACTATATGGTATATCATCTTCTATAATTATTTCTTTTTCAAGTCGTATATCTTGCGAAGATGCCCCAATATAGATAGTATATTTTCCCGGTTCGGTCACCCAATCTTTTAAAAGCACATTGTAATATCCAAGGTCTTTTATATCAACGGTTAACGTTATAGGTTCTGTTTCGCCCGATTTGACAAACATCTTTTCAAAAGCTTTCAGTTCCTTTATTGGTCTTGTGACTGTTGAAACGGGATCGCCGACATATAGCTGTACCACTTCCGCACCGTCTGTATCTCCCATATTTTTGATGTTAAAAGAAACTTCTAAATTATTATCTTTTCGCAAAACTTTTATATCGCTGTACTCAAACTTGGTATACGACAAGCCGTGCCCAAAAGGATAAGCAATTTCTTCAGGATGTATGTCGTAATACCTGTAACCTACAAATAGCCCTTCACGATACTTAATTGTATATTCATTCCCCGGATATTCAAGATCTGAACGTAATTTTATCGGGAAAGTCTCTGAAAGCTTTCCGGACGGATTGACAACACCGCACAGTACATCGGCAATCGCTCCGCCTGAACTTTCTCCGCCAAGCCACATCTGAACAATTGAATGCACCTTATTTCTCCAATCTCCGAGAATCATCGCAGCCCCTGACTGAATTACAACAACGACTTTTTTGCCGCTGTCTACTGCGTAGTTTATAAACATTTCATAATTGGGATTAAGCTCAGCACTTCTCCTGTCAAACTGTTCAGTATCCTCTGATTCCATTGAACCTACAAACATAAGAACCAAATCAGTGTCTTCTATAAATTCCATGAATTCTTGACGTTTTGGCCAAAGCATTTCCGTTGCAAATGCTCTTTTCTGATACATCTCTTTGTATTTTAAATCCACATTGTTCCCAAGTATTTTCTTCAGTTCCTCATACGGAGAATCAATATACTCATCCACTACATTAACTTCCGCACTTCCTTGCCCTGATATCAGCGGAGACTTTGCAAATTCACCGACCACTGCGATTCTCTTATATTTTTCTTTTGTAACCGGAAGAACATTTTCGCGATTTTCAAGCAACACCATTCCTGCCGCCGCAATTTTTCTTGCCGCTTCGTGCTGTTTTTTTCTGTCATAAGTTATTTTCTTTTCCGTTCTCGCGAGTAGAAATTCTATCATTCGTTTTGCCGCAATATCAACTTCTTTTTCTGTTACTTCGCCCATCTCCACGCTTTTCATAATATCTTGCTCGAAATTTTCGTTTCTGGGCATTTGTAAATCTAGACCTGCTTTAAGCGCTTTTACAGAGTTATGCACCGCACCCCAATCCGACACGACAAAGCCGTCATATCCCCATAAATCTCGCAACACCTCGGTCAACAAAAATTTATTTTCTGAGCACCAGATAGAGTGGAGCTTATTATAAGCACACATCACACTCGCAGGAGACGACTTTTTTATTGCGATTTCAAATGCCTTAAGATAAATTTCCATAAGAGTGCGGATATCAACATCCACGCTGGCTGTAAGACGATATTTTTCCTGATTATTTACTGCAAAATGTTTAAGTGATGCAGCAACTCCCAAGCTTTGCAATCCGTTTATGTATGCCGCCGCAATTTCGCCTGCAAGAACCGGATCCTCTGCAATATATTCAAAGTTTCTTCCACAAAGGATATTTCTTTTTATGTTGATCCCGGGACCCAAAAGCATATCTACCCCCTGCTCTATGCAGTCTTTTGCAAGAGCTTGCCCCATTTTGTTTACAAGCTCAATATCCCATGTGGAACCCACAAGACAGAGATTAGGAAACGCTGTGCAATTTTTCTCACGACCTGTCCGCACTCCGTGAGGACCGTCTGCAAAGCTTTTAGCACGAAGTCCCAATCTGCCTATTTCTGCAGTTGCCATCGCCCCCGCGCCCGTGAGGAGAGAAATCTTTTCTTCAAGAGTTAATTCGGACAGAATTTTGTCAATTTTATTTTTCATGCAAGTATTTCTCCTTCCTTTTTAATCCGTTTGGTTGTGAAACTATATTCCCGCTTTGAATCTTTCGATTTTCCTTATAAGACTTCTCCCCACCTGTTCTGCAAATTTCACGGCAACGGGAATAAAATCATCCTCCATATACGGACTGAAAAAGCTTCTTACCTCATATGTAAAGTCACCCTGATAATCCATTTCCGCAAGCGTTTTACATATTTCATCCCAATTAAGCTTTCTCGTATACGGAAGTGTGTGATTATCACTCACGCAATCCACATCATGGATATGAAGCGCATAAACTCTGTGCCTCAGATTTGCAAGTAGGTTTGACGGTGTATCGCTGACCAAAGCCGCATGTCCGGTATCAACGCAAGCGACTATATATTCGCTGTTAAGCGAGTCAATATACCTGCAGAATTCATCACTATGCGAACAAACGCTGCTTACAACAACATTCCTTCGCTTATCAAAGCTATATACATTCTCTATAGCTATTTTTATATTATTTTTTTCTGCATACGGAATAAGTGATTTATAAAACGCCATATTTCTTTCAAACAAAGCTTCCTTCTGCCATTGATAACCGTCCCCCTCATCCTTTATTGGATGAACAACAATAACCTTTGCTCCAAGACAAGCTGCCACTTCAATTGAACGCACAATTTTATCATAATACTCACCGCTTTCCCTGCTCGGAGTAGGCGCGTGAGCCTGATTGCAGATTATACCAATTTCATCTGCGTATTTCTTTATTTCATCGGCATATTCCAAATACGAATTTTCTGCCAGCATTTTTTCAGCAGGCGTGCCGTAACACATTGTCAAATCAAATGCATCAAATCCGGCTTCCTTCAGCAGACGTATAGCCTCTTTATCGGAAAATCTGTTTGCGAGGGTTGCTGTGCACATTGAAAGCAACATAACATATACCTTTCCTTTACATAAATTTTCTGTTCAGCGCGTATCGGCTTCTGTGTTGATACAGAAGCCGATATAATGCACATTTATTTTACTCGGTTATACGCCGATTCATATGCGGACAGAACTTCTTCGACGCCCATTTCTTTGAGATTCAGTACAAATGCATCAAAGTTTGCGATTGGTTCCTGTCCGAGAATAAACTTCATAAGCATTTCCTGTGTGTATGTATGACAGGCAGACTTGTATTGATCGATAACATTCTGCTCATCATCATTAAAGCTGACCCAAAGAGTGACAGGGTAATGCGGAAGTGTATGTTCGATAACAAGAGCTTCGCTTGCAAGCGTCGTTTCAGACTGAACTGCTTCTGCAGCAAGCGGATCAATGCGGCAGAACGAGCCGTAAAGCTGGAAGCCGTACATACTGTTCGGTGCTGTTCCTGCTTCGTCTGTTATAAACTTTTTCTTACCGTCAACAATCTCATATGTTTCCCCTTCTTTTCCCCAGGAAACAAGCTCCATTGCCTCATCGGTATACATCCAGTCCACAAACTTTGCCGCATTTGCAATACCGTCTGCTCTGCCTGTATCCGGAATAGAAAAACCTATCTGCTCAATATCACCGCGCTCTACCATCGGAACTCCCTTTTCGGCATTTGCCACAGGAGGTACCATTGCCTGAAGCTTAAATTCAGGTTTATTCTGTGCGGCAAGCTGATTGAAATGATCTATACGTAACTGAAGATGCGGCATAATAAAAGCTTTATCCGAAAGAATCATTTCAGTCCACGTTGAATCGTTCATAGTAATGAAATCCGCCGGCATAAGCTCTTCATCAATCATTTTCTTGTAGAACGTTATAACTTCACGCGCAGTTTCCTCGGTTGCTCCCCAGCGCCACTCTTCATCGTCAAAATCATAGTATGCTTCAGCTGCCCACCACTTATCAAAGGATGATCCCGGAATATCAAACCAGTATGCCGCACTTCTTGTGCACAGAGGATATGAATTCGGATAAAGAGCTTTAAGCTCTTTGCACACATTGTAAAGCTCATCAAAGGTTTCCGGAACCTTCAGATTGTGTTTTTTGAAAACATCCTCACGGTAAAGCCATGCACGCATACGCGTTTTTCCCTCTCTTCCCGTGCCGGGTGTATAGTATATTTTGCCGTCTGCAAGTGTACGGGGCTTTACAGCTATATCATATTCCTCCGGAGAAAGAGAAGCTTTCCATGCATTATACGTCGGCATAAAAGCCTTAAGATCGTCAAATGCGATAAGCCCCTGACCTGCATATTTTCTGTGCTGTGTATTGCTTGAAAATGCAATAAGGTCCGGCAATGTATCTCTTGCAGCAAACATAAGCGGATATTTTGATCCTGCTTCAGTATCGGGAATTGATGTAATATCAAGCGTTGCGCCTGAGCCTTCTGCCATATACTCCCAGATTTTCCAGTCGTCACGGACAGGCCAGCTGGAGGATGACGGAACAAGCATAGAAATAACATCGTCTTTTGTAAGCGGCTCTGCTGCATTTGAAGTATCAATCTCTGTTGCACCGCCACCCGAGCCGCACGCAGCAAGGGATACAAGCATAAGCAGAACGAGAGTTAATGTAATAAATCTTTTCATTTTGTTTTTCGCTCCTTTTTCATTATTTAACTTAATACATTTGCGGTTACATTTTTAACCCATACATTATTGTTTACAACCGGATGCTCCGGATCTTTGCAAGGCATAAACGGAAGGCGTTCACGCTCAAGCTCGTCAAGCTTGTCAACTTTGCCTGAAAGATAGTTATTAAGCCGTCCGGCTGAAACCTCAAGCCTTCTCAGCACTCCGCCGAGCTTTAAATCGAGACTGTCAAGACCTATAATCTGATTTTCGCGGTTCCACTGTTCGGTTACGGAATCACAGAACGTACGCATTCGGCTTATTATTTCCGGAAGAGTTTCATTTGCAATTTGGGTAAGTTTATCTCTGTTTCCGGCGTGATATGCGCCATATAGCTCTATTCCCACATCACATTTAAGTTCGAGAACTCTGCACAAATCACGCTCAAGCTCAAATAAATACGCCCATTTTGAATTTCTTTTGGCGTAAGTATCAAACTCTTTCGCCCATTTTGCAAAATGCTCCTTGTAATACGGGGCGACATGCTTATCAAAAAGACCCATAAGCACATCCTGATACAAAAGATAAAGCTCAGGATTGAACTGTCCTTCCGTCGGGTCATTGTTCTTTTCGAGCATACCCGGCATATCAAGGTTATAGAACTCATCATAAGCCGCCGACATACACGTTCTGAAGCGCTTCTTAATATCTTCCGAATCGTTTCTGTAGCACAATTCTGCCCATAGCTGGAGATTCGGCATCATAGAATAGTTTGAAGCAAGATTTCCGTTATCTCCCCATGCTGTGACAATAACTTCTCTGATGCCGTTTTTTCTGCAGCATTTATGCTGAACCCTGCACGTTTTCTCCGAATATCGGTTATTCGGAGAAAATCCGCTCCATTTCCATGCCCCCGGTGCGAACACCACGTTATCCGTTACATCCTTATGAAGCCTGAACATACCGTCAACCAGTTCTTCATCGTAGTTGTAATAATCCCAGTAAACAAGCTCCACATCGTCGGGGAACTGCTTAATAAGTTCTGCATCCATAGGCTTGTCTATGTGGTAATATTCCTGTGTGGGGGATGTTACGCGGAAGAACATATCGCTCCACATCATCGGACGGAAACCGTATTTACGCGCGATTTCAAACACCTTTTTGCAATGCTGAAGCATCAGCTCAAGACGCGGCTTGTAGCCCTTGGTGTCAAGATATCTCCCAAGTCCCAAAGCGTGTGCTTCATCAAGACCGATGTTTATTCTGCGGCTTGTAAAGCACTCTGCCATTGTTTTGAATTCACACTCTATAAATTCATATGTATCCGGACTGTCCACGAGCAGAATCGCCTCTGTATCACATAATTTCTTACTGTCTGCCCAGCGGAGAAATGTCGAAAGATGTGCAAGAGTCTGAATACACGGTGTAAGCTCAATGCCAAAAAGCTTTGTATACTCATCCATTTGTCTTATATCTTCTTTGGTGAGACGAGGTCTCATATATCCGAAGTACGGATACTCTTTCATCTCAAAGGAATCCTCGGTATAAAGCTGTATCATAGAGTATCCCATAAGAGCAAGACGGCATGTCATTTCTTTGAACGTATCAAAAGTTACAACTGCGTTTCTTGAACAGTCAAGCATAAATCCGAGAGTATCATAACAGGGGTTTTCAGATATCCCAAATGCTTTCGTATTTTCCTTCAATTTTTCAACCAGAAGGCCTATACAACGAGCAATGTGATGTTTCTTTGAGTAGAATACCTCTCCGCATTTTCCATCCCACAATATACGGATATCTCCGTCCTGTTGGGTGAATGTAACTTCAATCCCGTCATTGCTGAGTTCAATTTCAAGAATTGAACTCAGCTCTTTCACTCCTTTGAGTTGCAGCTCGTCAAGACCTTTAAATTTAAACTTAAGCATAATCATTTCTCCCGCTATTTTTCATCAAAAGAATTAAGTATTCTGTTGATAAGAACCGCAACCTCGGCTCGTGTTGTGTAATCTGTTGGTGCGATGCATCCGTTCTTACCGTTGATAAGCCCAGCGCCGATGAGCGCAGAGACAGCATCGCGTGCGTAAGGGGCGACAATGGTAAAGTCATCATACTGCGGTTCGTCACAAACGCCGAACCTTACATTGAGTTTCTGCAGTGCACGGTACACAATCACCATCATATCCTGACGGGTTATGGATTTTCGCGGTGCGAATCTGTTCTCACCTATACCGTTAATTATACCTTTGTTCCTTGCTATTGCAAGCTCAGATGCAAAGTAATCCGATGCCGATACGTCTGCAAAGTTTTCCGAATTTTCTGACGTGAGATTGAACGCACGTACAAGAAGTATCGCAAAATCCGCGCGGGTGATATTACTCTTTGGACTAAACGTACTTGCGCTCGTGCCCTTTATTATTCCATCTGCTGCAAGTTCGTTTATCGCATCTGCCGCCCATGCGTGGTTAGAAAGATCTGTGAAACGGATAATATCCGTTTCACCCGACGCGTCGGGTGCAGTATTGACATTTTCGTTTTCAACGTTTTTGTCGGTATTCTCCGCATCATCCGGCTTATCTGTCGGTGCGGCACCGCCGCCACCGCCTCCTCCGCCGCCGGCAGGAGTATCGGTAGTTCCAGACGGAGCTTCCGTTTTGCCGTTGTTATCCGACGAACCGCCGGTTGTTCTTCCGTATACCGTTACCGTAAAGTGAACGGTGGTTTCAAGAACTCCGTCGGTCGCAGTTATTGCAACGTGATGAGTTCCGCCCTGTGAGTCATCCGGCTTCCATGTAAGCGTTTTTGTCTCCTGATTGATTGTCATTCCACGCGGAAGACTTGTTCCTATCAAGGTAATTTCCTTTTCGCTCGTTACGGCAAGCGGAACGGTTATCGAGCTTCCGGCGCTTGTGGTATAATCCGGAACAGAAGATATCTTCGGTGCAGCATCATATACGCTGTTAAGCGGAATCCGCAGGCTCTGACCTTCCGATATGTTGTATTCGTATCCGAGCGCTGAATTCAACGGGTCAAGATAGCCTCTTACTACTGAAACCTCGCCGATATCAAGCACGATATCTCCTTCTGCATTTTCAGATGCACTTTCAATCTTATAAGCACCGCTCTGTACGCCGTCGTTTTCAATATAAACATACTTACCGGAAAGAACTTCGGTATCAACTGTCTGTCCTTCTGAAGGTGTGTAAACAATGCTGTTTTCAAGCGAAAGATCTTCGGTATATGCTTTCAACGTTCCGGTATATGCCGGAAGAGCGTCTTCTGCTTCGGCATCATCAACAAAGCTAAGAACCTCACCGT
>JAFQVE010000591.1 GCA_017408185.1 Oscillospiraceae bacterium
ACCGATAATGCTGACAGACGGTCTTGAAGCATTGCTCTCTCCCTTAAAGAAGGTGCGCTTTCCCGTCCACGAGCTTTCTATGATGATGTCAATTGCCCTGCGCTTTATACCCACGCTTATCGAAGAAACAGACAAGATAATGTCTGCGCAGAAATCGCGCGGAGCAAGCTTTGAAACCGGAAGCCTTATCTCCCGCGCACGTGCGCTTGTTCCCATTTTGGTTCCGCTCTTCATAAACGCATTCAAGCGCGCGGAGGACCTTGCGCTTGCAATGGAATGCCGTTGTTACCGCGGCGGAGAAGGCCGCGTGAGACTTCGCGTTTTCAAGCTTTCTTCCATTGATATTTATGCATGCATTCTTTTTGCTGTCCTGTTTGCGGCAATTGCCGTAATCTCGGCAAGCGTCAGCTTTGGAGTTGTGTTATGAGCAGAAATATCGCACTTTCGCTGTCTTATGACGGAACAGCGTACCACGGCTGGCAGACTCAGGCAAACGCCGCAAGCGTTCAGTCTTCGCTCAACGCTGCCGTTTCATCTCTCTTTTGCGAGCCGCTCAAGGTTGTCGGCTGCGGAAGAACGGACACCGGTGTCCATGCAAAAAAGTATGTGGCGTCAGTCCGCACCGGCTCCGATATTCCGGTATCGCGCATTGCTTACGCTTTAAGCTCGCTTTTACCAAAGGATATATCGGTAAAGAACGCATTTGTTGTTCCCGATGATTTTCATCCTGTTCATTCCTGCATTGAAAAGGAATATACTTATTATATCAGCAACACACGGATGCGCGATCCGTTTTGGGAAAGATACGCTCTGCACTACAGATATCCGCTCGATACAGAGCTTCTCTCGCTTGCCGCATCCCATTTTGTCGGAACCCACGATTTTGCTTCAATGCGAAGTCTCGGCACTCCGGTGAAATCAACGATCCGCACAATATACAAATGCGACGTGACACGATGCGGCGATATTGTTTCTTTCACGGTTTCAGCAGACGGATTTCTATACAATATGGCGCGGACAATAGCCGGCACTCTCCTTGATGTTGCGGCAGGAAAAATCCGTGCCGGTGATATTCCGGAAATACTGGAAAGCGGAGACCGCGGACGTGCGGGGCCTACTGCACCGGCGCACGGTCTGCACATGACAAACGTTATATATCCCGAACGCTTCGGAATACAAATATGATTTATTACGGAGGCTTAAATGTCTGCAAAAAGAAAAGGAAGCAAGCACCTTTCAGGTCGTTTTGCCGTGTTTATCACAATACTGCTTTTTGTTTGCAGTGTCATATTTCTTAATAACCGTATAACCTCGGGCTCACTTAAGCGGATTTCTTATTGGATATTCAACGGTGTACGCGGCGATGCCACGGAAGCATCAATTGCGTTTGATGCAAACGAGTATAACAGGTTTGCTGTTATAAACGGAAACTTATGTGTTGTTTCTCCGGAAAAGCTTATGTCTTACAAGCTCTCCGGAAAATCAACTCTCAATGAAGCCGTGCTTTTGCGATCGCCTGCGATATCTGCTTCTAAATCACGTTTTGCAGCATATGACCTCGGAGGACTTAACTTCTACGTTGCAACGCCGGAAAAGCTTTTATATTCCGGAACATGCGATGCTCAGATTTTAAACATCAGTATGAACAGCTCAGGTGATTTTACAGTCGTGACGGATGACGATGACTGCAAGTCTCTGGTAACCGTGTACGACTCAAAATTTGAACCGGTTTATAAATTCCACTCTTCCGAAAAATACATTTTCGATGCCGCTGTTTCCCCGGGCGGAAAAACCGTTGCAATCGCGGCATACGGAACGACGGACGGAAGCTTTAACGCCGAGCTTCATCTTGGAAAAACCGCCGAAGAGAGCTTTTATGCAACAGTCCCTCTCGGCGCTTCAATGCCGCTTGATATCACTTACAGAAAAGACGGAAAAATCTTCGTTATCTGCAACGACAGAAGTCTTCTTCTTGATGGAAGCGGAAACCTGATTTCTGAAATATCCCACGAAGACATGCCGCTGAAAAGCTTTACCGCCGCTGACGGAAAACACATTGCCATTCTTCTTGATAATTATCAGAACGGCGGAAACACAAGGCTTCTGCTCGTTTCCGGAAACGGAACCTCAAAGGTTATGGATATCGGGGATGATGTTTATTCGATATCCTGCGCCGGCGACTATGTGTCTGTACAGTATGCTGATAAATGCACCGTGTATAACGACGAGCTTACTGCAGACAGTGAGTTTATGATTCCCGCATCAATCACGCACTGCATTGTAAATTCTGACGGCTCCGTGCTGTCTATAGGCGATAATTTTGCAATGCTTTATGTAGAATAAAATGTTACCGGAGGTGTTCGGAATGGCTTTTACTCCTTTGATTGTTGACCTTGCCGCCGCGGCAATCCTTCTTTTCTCGGCACTGCGCGGAAGAAGCCGCGGACTGATAAAAACGCTTGCCGGGATTCTCGCGGTTGTTCTGGCATTTTCCTGTGCCGGTTTTCTCGCAGAGAAGGCAACTCCGTATATTTCAGAAAAATATGTTTCTCCTTACATAACCTCGGCAATTGAGCCAAAAAGCGAAGAGCTCACTCCGCAGGAAGCTGCATCCGATCCAACTGCCGTCGGCGACCTTTTCCTTGACCTCGGCTTTTCCGAGAACATCGTGCATGATGCGATTTCGGACTTTACGGAAGCAATGACAAAAAGTATCGTAACACCTATTGTTGCAATGACAAACAGCATAGCATATAAAATTACATATTCCGTTCTGTTCGTCATTTTCTTTCTGCTCTCTCTGCTTGTTCTGACGCTTTTATTCAAAATTCTGAACTTAGCGTCAAAAATTCCGGGAATCAATTTTATAAATAAAACACTCGGACTTATTTTAGGTATTATATTGGGTTATCTTATATTAGTGGCACTTTCCTTCGTAATGCTGAAATTCGGGATAGTTCTCGACAGCGAAACAGTGAACAAAACATTCTTGCTGAAGAATATTTTGAGCTTTTCTCCGATAACGGCACTCTCTGCCACACTTAAGCCGATGGGAGTCGAACACCTTAAGGTTTAAACAGATAAAAAAAATGTCAATTTTATATAAGACAGGAAGTTAAAAAACATGAATATACCGAATTTATTATCAATCTTCAGAATGTGTCTTGTTCCGGTTTTTGTGGTTGTCTTTTTCTCCGACAGCCCGCACGCGTATGCCTATGCCGCCGGCGTGTATGCACTTGCAGGTATAACCGATGTGCTCGACGGCATTATTGCGCGCAAATTCAACCTCATAACCAAGCTCGGCAAAATTCTTGACCCGCTCGCCGACAAAATGATGACAATAACAGTCTTTGTGTGCATATCAATCGCAGGGCTTATCCCATGGTGGATCATTGCACTGATATTCGCAAAGGATTTTCTTCAGGTTATGGGCGGAGTCAAGCTTTACCACGAGGTCTCCGCAGTTTTCCAGGCAAATGTTTTCGGAAAGCTTGCCACTGTCGTTCTCGTCATCGGAGGAATACTCATCCTTCTCTTTGACAAGATCATTCCTCCCGTGGTAAGAACCGTTTTTGCCTATGCAGCGGTAGCCGTATCCTTTCTCGCATTTTTCAGCTACCTCTGCCAGTATCTTAAATTCAAAAAAACACACGATACTACATCGTTTTAATAAAAAACTAAAAGTATAATCTATAAAAAGGATTGGTAAACTACTATGCAGCCTACTTTATGCAGCAGATGCAAGAAAAACCTTGCCGTAATATTTATCACAAAGGTCGAAGGTGACAAGACCACAAGTGAAGGCATCTGCCTTAAATGCGCACGCGAGCTCGGAATAAAGCCCGTCGATGATTTTATGAAAAAGATGGGCATTTCCGATGAGGAGCTTGACGCAATGACAGGAGAAATGATGGGTATGCTCGGCGAGTTTAGCGGAGACGAACTCCCCGCCCTTGCCGATGAAACCGCAGCAGAGGATGCTGACGGAAAAACAGCAACCTTTCCTTTTCTCAACAAGCTTTTCGGTGCTGTTCCCCATCAGCCGGAGCAGCCATCACACACCTCCGCACCAACCGGAACAGAGCCGCGCAAGGGAGAAAAAAAGCCGCCGAAGTTTAAATTTCTCGACAACTTCTGTATTTCACTCACAGACCGCGCAAAAAGCGGAAAGCTTGACAGAATTGTCGGTCGCGATGTTGAAATTGAGCGCGTTATCCAGATACTCAACCGCCGTCAGAAAAACAACCCGTGCCTTATAGGTGAGCCGGGTGTAGGTAAAACAGCGATCGCCGAGGGTCTCGCTATAAAGGTAAGCGAAGGCAGCGTTCCCGCAAAGCTTTGCGACAAGGAAATATACCTTCTTGACCTTACATCGCTTGTTGCCGGCACTCAGTTCCGAGGTCAGTTTGAAAGCCGTATGAAAGGGCTTATTGACGACATAAAAAAGAAAGGTAACGTTATTCTTGTTATTGACGAGGTTCACACCCTTGTCGGTGCAGGCGATGCCGAAGGCTCAATGAACGCGGCAAACATCTTAAAGCCTGCCCTTTCCCGCGGCGAAATTCAGGTTATAGGTGCAACTACCTTTACCGAATACAGAAAGCATATTGAAAAGGACAGTGCACTTGAGCGCCGTTTCCAGACGGTTATCGTGAACGAGCCGTCCATCGACGAAACCGTGGAAATAATCCGCGGTATCGCGCATTACTACGAACGCTTCCACTGCGTGCACATAACCGACGAAATAGCACGCCTTGCCGTCACCCTTTCCGAGAGATATATAACCGACCGTTTTCTTCCGGATAAGGCAATTGACTTAATCGATGAAGCTTGTTCTGATTTGAATCTTAAGAGCAAAGCAATCACAGAGCTTATTCTTGTCGAGAAGAAGCTCTGCGAAATCGAAGCAGAGCGTGAGACGCTTCTGTCCGATACGTCTGAGCAGGCATTTGAACGCCTTGCTCTTTTAAAGAGCGAGGAATGCAAGCTGAAAGAGCGCCATGAAGAGCTTTCGCAAGAACCCGTTCCCGAGCTTTCCGAGGAGGATCTTGCAAGAGTTATCGAGCTGTGGACAAAGATTCCCGCATCTGCAATATGCGAAACAGAATTCAAGCGCTTATCCGAGCTTGAGAGCCGCTTAAAGCGGCGCATTATCGGTCAGGATGAGGCAGTTTCTGCGGTTGCCGCCGCAATAAAGCGCAACCGCGTGGGTATCTCACCGAAGAGAAAGCCTGTTTCCTTCCTCTTCACCGGCTCCACCGGTGTCGGTAAAACCGAGCTTGTAAAATGCCTTGCTTCCGATTTGTTCAACTCTCCCGAATCGCTTATCCGCCTTGATATGTCCGAGTTTATGGAAAAGCATGCTGTGTCGAAGCTTATCGGCGCGCCTCCGGGATATGTCGGCTATGATGAAGCAGGACAGCTTACCGAAAAAATCCGCCGCAAGCCGTATTCCGTTGTCCTCTTCGATGAGATTGAAAAAGCACACCCTGATGTTCTCAACATTCTTCTGCAGATTCTCGACGACGGTCGCATAACAGATGCGCAGGGACGCGAGGTAAACTTTGAAAACGCGGTTATTGTTATGACCTCCAACGCGGGAAGCCAGTTCAAGGGCGGAACGGCAGGATTTAATCACTCTACCACTGAATACAACAAAGAAAAGACGATGAAAGCACTTTCTGATTTCTTGCGTCCGGAGTTTATAAACCGCATCGACGAAATTGTTGCATTCAATGCCCTTTCAAAGGAAAACTTCAAGGAAATTGCAAAAATTATGCTTTCCGACCTCACTGCTTCGCTTCGCGAGAAACAAATCACATTTACGTTTGATGATACACTTCTTGATTATCTCACAAATAAGTCCTTCTCCGAAAAATACGGTGCGCGTAATCTTCGCCGTACAATTCAGAAAGAGCTTGAGGACGAGATTGCAAATCTTATAATCGAGAACTTCGACAAAACAGTTTCTGAAATCTCCGTTTCCATAACGGATGAAAAAGTGAATATATCCATTGCATAAAAATCGAGTAGGGGTTGCAACAAGGCAGCCCCTACTTTATCTTCGCTTCTATCGGCATTCATTAACAAAACACCTATTTTGATTTACAGTGCTTAGCTACATTCACTTATTTTTTATCCGTGTGTAAGAACTCTCGAAAGATTCAAGATATAACCTATCAAGCCCCGGTTTAAACGGACCGATAAGACCATATTCAAGATGGCACGTCGGTTCGTATCCTCCCTCTGAAAGAATCTTATCATCCACCACATACGCACACGAGTCTGTGTATCCGATAAACAGCACCGACTTTCCTCCAAACGCAGCTTTAACAGCCTGCTTTACACCGAAGCACGGTTCGCCGCCCATTGCAGCGATATATAAATCATCGCTGATGCGTACAGTCTGACAATGCAGTGTAACGCTTTGGGAAAGTTTTGTATAACCGCCGTTTACAATGATATCAGCGTTGACGCAGTTCGGGTTCGTCATATCGTCGCCGCAATCACAAAGATAGTTTTTAAAATATTCAATCGATTCAGGCTCCATCGGCAGTTTAATTTCAAAACTATCCGATGCAATTGATAGTGACAGTTTTTTACAACCTCCATTCCGAACAAAACCACCTACAGTATCGGCGATATTCCGTGCAAACACATCAATATCCGCAAATGTCATTGGACTCTTCCAACGCATATTTTCCAAATCCGCACTTGTGCTTGGACGAACATCACCGCCCGCTGACTGGAAAAACATTGAAACACAGCCATAGTGCATCATATCAACATACTGGCACAACCGTGCAGGAAACTCGCCGCTGACTGCTCGGCTCGTAGGATAAAATACCGGATGGCAAGCATAGTTCATCATAATCGCTCGTATATTATTTTCCATATCACGCACACACATTACTGAAAACTCAGTATCGTGAGGATAATCAACATTCGGTATACTTATGAATTTTCCGTCCACCTCACCACGGCGACTGATATTGAAATCAGCATCAAATGTGCCGTACTCAAGCGTTCCCTCACCCATCGTACACATTGCACGGTCAAGACAGTTTTTTGCACGAGTCAGCAAAAATTCTTCATATTCATCACTATGGAATCCCGGATTATAGCCGATTACAGCCGGTGCTGTGTGAGCATGAGTGTACGAAATTATAATCGATGCAGGGTTCACACCATATTTTTCCATAGCATAAGTCTCTATCGTTTGGTTTAGAACGCGATCATGAAAGAGCAAATCAAATGACATCAACACTATTTTTTCGCTACCGTCATCAAGCACGAGTGTGCGTACAAATATATCATCGTGGACGTCCGCAAAAGCCTTGTCGCGGTCATACTGTGGACAGGCAAGTCGCGTGGGTAAAATTGGCGTGATTATATCTTTTGAGATACCAAATTTCATATAAAACCTCTTTCTTGTAAGTAACAGCGGCAAAACTATGCCGCTGTTACAAATCTAACCTTATTTACTTACTGTAAATTACGGTATTATCAGAGAGAATAGCATAACCAACCGGGGTTCCGTCAACATTATCTGTTACTGAAAAATGGTTGTCATCACTCTTCATAGCCGTCTTGCCGGTTGCTGTATCAAGTGTGTTTCCTCCGAAAATAAAGCCTTTTTCTTTCGCGGAAACATCACCTAAAAGGAATTCAGCAACCCACACATCTGTATTATCTTTATTGCCGATAAGGATTTTTCTGATGGACGTGGCAACCGGTGCATAATCCGAATAAACTGCGGTCAGTGTGCA
>JAFQVE010000005.1 GCA_017408185.1 Oscillospiraceae bacterium
ATAATCAACTCTACCGTTTGTAAGGTCCACCTTAACAGCCTTGACGACATCATCCTTTCCCTGTCTTCCGTCTGCCACTTCTACAGCAACAGAGGATGCATTTGCAATATAGGCCTCGCCCTTATACGGCTGGAGAAGCGATGTGAAGAGGGTGTCAAGATCTGAGCCTTCACGTTGGATGAGCATATAGTCAAGTCCCGGAACGTTTCTGTTGGAGGATGTTCTCGGAGCATAGCCTGTCATAACGCCGACGCTCGACGGCTCCCAATCGTTGAGTGCCGTGAACTTAAGATTAAGTCCCTTTGAATCCTCAACCTGCTTGTTAAAGTCTGTCTGCTTGAAGTTTACGGAGAAATTGCCCGTTTCAGGCTCGACGGCGCGATTGACGTTGTCAAGCCATGTGTAGCCGCGTGTATACTTTGTTACATAATTAGCGCTGTTGAGAAGCGTGTTCGGGTCTTCGCCATAGGCTACATCTGCGCCTGCATATGAGCCGACAAACTTTCCGTTTTCATCAACCTGTGCAACGAGGTTGAGATCGTCTGTTGTGTAGCCCATATAAGACTGTGTGTGGAAGCTGTAGATATGGCTGTCTCCACCCTTGACTCTGAAGAAATCAAGAGTATATGCGACTTCGTTTGATGCTTCAATCGTAACAGCAGTTCTGCGATAGATATCAGTTGCAGTATATGCACCGGGAGAATTTACATCAATAAGCTTTACTCTTCCGGAGTCGTCAAAGTGAAGCGGCTTTGAACCGGAGGTTGCAGACTGGGAGTCATTGTTTACAACAACCGTATTGTGCGATATAGTCGCATTTGCCCACTGCCATCTGTTGGGATTATATCCTGTGTTCTCCGGATATCCGCCGTCAGGCATAAAGTTGAAGCCATAGGCATCAATACCAAGAGCAAGTGAGTCATAATGGCCGTGACCTCCGGTGATACCCGAATACATCCATGTGTCGTAGCGTTGTTCATTTCCGTTTCCAGAGGATGACGGGATATTCTCGCCTCCTCGGAGGACAGCAAGACCGAAACCTGTCATAAATTCTGAAACAAGCTTATATTCGCCATAAGTCTCAATTACAGATTCAATCTCACCCTTGAGCCCATCATTGTCGGTGAAGATGTCGATATAAACATCATCAAGCTCGCCGCCCTTATAGAAATTATATATCTGTGCGAAAACCGGTTTCTTCGTTGCATTGTATGCACGGAGTGCCTCTGAAGCATAGCTTGAAAGCCCCGCTCCTGCGCAACGGCCGGAGTCACCTATCTGGATGCTATAACCATCACCAAGAGTTTCACGTACAAATGCACTGAACATCTTTACATACTTGGGATTTTCAAAAAGGTTAAGATCGGTATTGGGGTCATAACGATTTATCGTCTCAGCAATTGTAATACCGTTTGTGAGCCACAATGCATTATATCCGAGACCAACCTCATTTCCGAAACCGTCGCGGTCAACGTCGCGGACATACTTGAGAAGAATGTCACCGCCGCTGTTAGAAACATAATATCCTTCCCAGGTGCCGCCGTATACCGGGTCAATAATAGGCTCACGCTTTACAATGCTGTAGCGACCAAGCCAATCAAACATTTCGTCTGTTTCAGGCTGATTGTCAAGTGCAACTGCGGCATAGGTAACATTGAGCTGATGCATACCAAAGTTTCCGTTTGTCTGACCTTTCTTTACTGCGCTGAAAGTCTCACGAAGGATTCCGTCTTCCATATTCTCACGAATCATATCGGGATTGAGCTTCTTATTTTCAAGGCCGAGTGCTTCCGCTTTGGTCGAGAGGTATCCGATTACCTGTGAGTCATCCGTCATCGGATAGAATGCATCATATGCAGTATTGAATACATCAAGAACGTTTGTTTCCCAAATTTGTCCTACAACCTTTCCGTTGTATCCGAGACCGTGGGAGTTTGGATAATTTAAACTTACCTTTGCAAGGTGAAAATCAGGATAAACATCTGCAACTCTGTCAAGGAGTATTACACCGGCACGACCGTATTTTGCATCGCTTGTGTAGAGATATGCATCACGGAGAGCACGAATGCCTCTTGTGAAGAAGGAGCCGTCGGTTCCGTTAGAGTCCCAGAAAAGATGTGCATAATGTGCAGCCGGACAGAACTTCGGAAGAGTATTTGTTCCGTATGTACCGTCAACATCAGACCAACCAAAGCCATCATCTACCATCCATGTTGAAACCTTGTCCGCATCAACTCCAAGCTCTGTTGCAATATTCGGATAGAGCTTATTTACAAGATAGCCTTCGCCGCCGTTTGCAACGATTTCTGCATTCTTCTGCAATGCAAGCTCACGGTCGAAAACACCGTCCTCGGTGATACCGAGCTTATAGAAGCTTTCAAAATC
>JAFQVE010000592.1 GCA_017408185.1 Oscillospiraceae bacterium
GAGAACAGCAAGACCGAAGCCCGTGAGATTCTCACTCTCAAGCATGAGCTCGCCGTGCTCATCTATTATATCCTGAATTTCTCCTGCCAGCGTTGAGTTGTCTGTGAATATATCCACATATATATCGTCGAGGTCACCGCCAACACTGTAGTAATAATTTTGGGCAATCCAAATTCTGTTCTTATCTTCTTCATCGAGCAAAGAGAAAGCAAGAAGAGTTTCCGGTGCAGGATTGTGAATGCCTTTGCTTGCAGTTCCTCCGGAATCGCCTATCTGCAGAGTATAGCCGTTTCCGACCGTCTCCTTTATTATAGAGTCAAACATCTTCACATATTTCAGATTTTTCATCAGGCTTATAGGTGTATCTTTTTCATAACGCGCAAGGAGAGAAGCAATCTCTATGGTGTTAGAAACCCATCCGCTGTTATAGCCCGCAGCCACTTCATTTCCAAATCCGTCGCGGCAAACATCCTTTATGTATTTTGACAACAATTCTCCGCCGGTACACTCGGTATATGCAGTTCTTGAAGTTGACAGATAAACAGGGTCTTTAACCGATGCTGACTTGTATGTACTCGGTTTGCACAGCCATTCAAACATATCTCCGGATTCGGGATATGTATCAAGTGCAACAGCCGCAAGAGCCGCCGAATATTGATGTGACCCAAAGTTACCTCCGATACGCGCAGTGTATACTGCGTCAAGTACCTCCCGGACAATACCGTTCTCGGCATTTTCCAAAATCAATTCTCCGCTTGTCTTCGGGTTTTTCATTCCGTATTCTGCGGATTTCTTTGAAAGGTAGCTTATAACCTGCGGGTCGTCCATCATGGGATAGAATGCATCATATGCTTTGACAAGGCTTTGCACCAAAAAATTCTCCCAGATACATCCGATCACCTTACCCGTATATACAAAACCATGTGAATGAGAATACGACAGGCTTACCTTTTGAATGTTAAATTCCGGATAAAGGTCAGCAACGCGGTCAGTGAGAATTGCACCTGCGCGTCCGTATTTCGCATCGCCCGTATAAAGATATGCTTCCCGCAAATCATCGAGGATTTTCTGGTATGTATCATCTCCCGTAAGGCGCCATACTCTATGCGTATAAAAAGCAATCGGTGCCCATTTCGGATTGGTACTTACACTTTCACTTGACCCCGGCACACCGTCGCGCGGGGACCAGCCGAAGCCGTCATCCACCATCCATGTGCTGTCCTTTTCTGTATACAGTTCATTGTAAAGATAACCCTCTTTGTTCCCATAGCCATAATATGCCTTCCATTGCTCACTTCCGAACTCGCCGGACTCTTCTATGCTGAGATCACCGAACAGCTCACGGTGGCGTGCAAGTGCCGTTTCGCGCGAGAAGGTACCGTTTGCTTTATTGAGCCCAAGCTCATAGAAGCTGCCAAAATCGTTGCTCGGGAATAAGCGCTTACAGCTTGTGCACTGAATCTTCCACGGACGGGTAAGCGGATCAACGCCCCATGAGTATGAGCCGGTTGTCGTTCTTATGTCCACCCCGCACCAAGGGCAGTTATATTGCATCGCCGGAGTCGTTTCAGTAGCATTCACCGGAGCATTATATGTGCTTATCGTGTATGAACGAGGAACCCCTTCACCCGGCATAAGCTCATATAATTTATCGAGATTTTCAACCCATTTATCAGCACGGGCTATCGCCGATTTCTGAAGGCTCTTTGCCCAATCATATTTTTTTACATTTTCAAGTGCCTTTTCGCGCATTTCCTGAGTGTATATCGTTGGTTTTGTTTTTGCCGAGCCGGATACAACCTCCGCTTCGCATTCAAAAGCTTTTCCTTCGATATTTGCCGACACCTTTACCTTGCCTGTTCCCCGGGATACATAATGAACATATCCGTCAACATCAACAGACACAATTTCCGGAGTCAGACTTTCATACGTGAACGTGTTGCCAGTGAGGTCTACCGTGCTTCCATCGTTATTTATTCCGGTGACAAGGATGCGCGAGCCGTCATCATCAAGAAGGAAAACAACGTTATCCTCTGTTTTTGCTTCAATTGAAGCAAGCTTTACGCTTTCAACATTTACGGTCTTTGACACATGTACTGTTTTATTATTAAAGGTCACCTTTGCGGTTATCGTTACCGCGCCTTCTCCGAGCGCCTTGAACACACCGTCATCAACCGTTGCGATATTTTCATTCGAGCTTTCAAATGTAATGCTTGTTATATCCCGCTCTGAAACTTCACTGCCGTCTGAGAGAATCGCCTTTGCAGCAAGCTTTTTTTCGCCGCCAACGAAATACCGGGCAGCTTCGTCAAGGTTTAAGTCAACTTTTTCAAATGTAAGCTCATTTACGGTTATTTCAGTTTCTCCTAATACATTCTTTCCATCCACTGTTCCCGAAGTAGTAAGCTTGGCTTTTCCCGGTTTTAAAGCTTTAAAGCTTCCGCCCGAGATGGAAATCACGCTTTCGTCCGAGCTTGTTACCGCAAACTCTGCCTCAACCGCTCCGTCGCTCGATATAAGCGGAGGATAATATTCTCCGCCGTTTTCAAGCATGAGCTTTACTTTATAATCTCCGCTTTCTCCCGCCGCAAGATTTGTTCTTGTCACTTCAACCTGTACCTTCTCAACCTCACTGAGCGCGGCACGTCCGGTGAATTTCACACCCTTTATAAAACGGTTGGCAACTGCGCCATTTGCATTCCTGATAAGAAGCGTATGCTTGCCGCCTTTCAGCTCAACGGAACGAACGAGAGCTTCTTTTACCGTATCGGTTTCATTGGTATCCGAATGAGCGTCAAAGCTTCCGACATATTTCCCATCAACATAGAAGTTTATGACTGTACATGAGGTGTTTCTCATAACACCAAGAGTTATATCGTAATACCCGTCTGCCGCTGTAGTAAAATCAACGGCAAAATCGCCGGTTCTTGAAAGAAAAAGGAAATCTTTGGCTTCCCCCTGAATCCTTGCTGAATTTGAATCTCCGGCAAAATAGTTTGCAGCAGTCTGCTCTGTGTTCAGGCTCCAGTTTATGCCGTGGGTGTACTTTGTAAAATATCCGCTCTTAGTTCCTACAGATACTGTGGTTTCACGGGCAACAGCGTCATTGAAATATATCTCAAAGCTCGGAACTATCGGTTCTTCCGATACCGCGAGGTTAAGTGATTTTGAAAGTATGATGTCTCCAAGATTCACCGTAACCGTAACGATGAAATCACCGCAGCTTACAGGAGTAATAACGCCTTCGTCCGAAACTGTTGCAATATCTTCATCCGATGTTGTATAGGTAATTTCAGCACTGCTGAGGTCGGCAGTAGTTCCGCCGGTCATTTTGCCGGAAACACTGAGCTTCATTCCATCGGCATCATCAAGCAGGACATATGCGTTTTCAGTATTAAGGTCAACGGATTCGAGTTCAGGCTCCTTAACGGGAGCGAGGGTGAGGCTGTAAATAACCATATTTCTTGTATCAGTTGTCTCGCTTCCGCTAAATCCGACAGGGCGGATGAAGAGATAATATGTTCCGTCCTCAAGTGTCCTGGAGGAAAGCTCAGCAAGATTTGCTTCATATGTCCTAGAATCCTTATACAGATCAATCCTTGAAGCGATTTTATACTCATCACCAAGTGCCTTTATATATGCTTTATTGACCGCACTTGCAGCATCTCCATTGCTTGCGGCGCTCTTGAATTCAAGGTCAGCCGCTGTGTAACCTCCAACCTTTACATCCTCTTTTACAAGATAAATGTCCACTATTGGCGAGGTTTTGTACAAACCGTGGCTGAGAGTAGGAATATACGTTCCCTTTGTCGCCGAAAACCTAAGTGCAACAAATGCCGAATTGTTTTCAACCTCATCCTTTGACATTCCGATATTGATGAGTGTTTTGTTACATGCGAGACTTGAGATGTGGTTGTGTGCCGCAAACGCCCATTTGTCTGAGTTCGTATATGTAAGCTTATCTATTTCGGTATACCCCTTACCGACAAGAGCATCTACTTTTACACCTGCGGTTGTTGTTCCGTCGTTTGCATATTGCCAGCCGAAATTGTAAGCAAGTGTTTTTGCCTCATCTGCCGCGGATGCTATCGGCAAAAGGCTTGTCAGAATTGCGAGCGAAAGCACAAACGATATTATTCTTTTTTTCATAAGCTACTCCCTTATTTCATTTAAGGCGCAAGGACAAAACTTTGTCTTGCGCCTCACGATTGTCTTTATCTTATTTATGCCAAATCTGCATACTTTGTCTTATAATTTCCGTTTTTGTCTTTATAGATAATATATCCTCGGACTACGGTCTGCATAGCTGCCGTACCGTTTGCGTTTTTGCTTGCGGTAAACTGACCATGTGCTTTCTCTGCCGGAACACTTACCTTTGCCTTGCTGTAACAGGATGAAACCTCGCTCTTTACATCCGTTCCGAAAATGATGCCCGCCTCGACAATTTCGCAAGCTCCCTCGTCATACTCTATCATATATGCATCTGCTGCAATACTTTCGTTTGCCGATTGGATAACAATGCACGGTGCTTCATCGGTAGCTTCCGCATTATACACCGCTTCAATTTCCGCGCTGTCCCATGCATAATACTCATAATGCTCATCATAGCTTATGATTTTGTCGTCGCGTGTCCAGTAACTGAAGCCTTCGCCGGACGCAGTTGCTTCTATCTTCCGGTCATATTTTACATTCTCGTATGTCGTTACCGTTCCGTCCGTTACCGTTACGGTCGCACCATTTATAGCCTTGCCTTCTTTTGCATAAAGAGCCACAGCGCGGGTGAGTGAGTCAATAACGGTTTCTCCGTCAATACTCCAGCCGGTAAAATCGTATCCTGTCACTCCATAATTATTCGGTGTAGTTACATCTTTGAAAGCTTTGCTTTCCGTAAGCGTTTCTTTTCCGAGGCAGTCGCGGTCTCCATCGTAAAACTCTACTGCGATTTCATCCGCGTCGTCCGATACGTTATCAAACACTGCGATGAGGTATGTATTCGAATATGCATTAAATGGATAGCTCGCGCTACTGCTTACAAAGTCACCTGATGCATCCTTCCAGTATGCAAACTTATAACCTTCATACGGCGTTGCGGTCGCAATTTGAGAGCTTCCGATGTTTACACTTGCGACTGTATCTGTGCCGCCGAGCGAAACGTTTCCTCCGTTTTCAGCATATACGCCAACACTTACCTTTTCAACGGGAGTGAGGGTGAGGCTGTAAATAACCATATTTCTTGCATTAGCTGTCTCGCTTCCGCTAAATCCGACAGGGCGGATGAAGAGATAATATGTTCCGTCCTCAAGTGTCCTGGAGGAAAGCTCAGCAGGATTTGCTACATATTTCTCTGAATCCATATACATATCAAGCCTTGAAGCGATTTTATACTCATCACCAAGTGCCTCTATATATGCTTTATTGACCGCACTTGCAGCATCTCCATTGCTTGCGGCGTTTTTAAATTCGAGGTCAGCCGCTGTGTAACCTCCTGCCACCACATCCTCTTTTACAAGATAAATGTCCACTATTGGCGAGGTTTTGTATAAAGCGTGGCTGAGAGTAGGAATATACGTTCCCTCTGCTGCTGAAAACTTAAGCGCAACAAACGCCAAATTGTTTTCGACCTCATCTTTAGACATACCAATATTTACCAGATTCTTGTTGCAGTTAACCGATGTGATATGGTTATGTGCCGCAAACGCCCATTTATCTGAGTTCGTATATGTAAGC
>JAFQVE010000073.1 GCA_017408185.1 Oscillospiraceae bacterium
AAAATAGCTGATGGAAGCAAAGGCGCGATGCAACCTGCAAACCTCATCTTTGACGGATGCGGAGATGAAAAAACAGACGCTCTTGTCGGTGAAATCACACTTTCGGATACAGAGCTTGTTGCCGGAGATAATGCAACAATCAGCTCGTCTCTTTATAATGGAAAGACCGGAGCGGTGGTGAACGGAACGGTCACATATTCTTGTGATTCGGATGTTCTTACCGTGAGTGGAACAACTGTGATCGCAAACAAAGCCGGAAACGCAACGCTCTATGCAGCGGTTACAGGTTATCCGAATAAGGTTGCGCTTGGTGTTACCGTAGCTGCTGCAAATGCACCGGTTGAACTTACCAAAAACGTAAACTTTGCATCAGGTGCTGATATCGAATATAAAATCAGCGAAGGAGAGTACACGGCTCTTTCTGCAAATGATGTCAAGAGCATTACGGTAGGCTCGAAAATCACGGTAAAGGTAAATGATGATGGTGATAACTTTGCCGGCTGGGTTCGCGGAACCGAGAACAGCAAAAACTGGATATCGGATGAGAGCGAATATACCTTCACGATAATGTCTCATACATATCTTACACCGGTTTATACAGAAACAAAAGAAACTGAAGCAGAACAGGTTGTTGAGTTCTGGAATGAAAATAAGGAATATCTCGGCACTTCTGATGTTGCAGACGGAAAAGCAACAGCACCTGTTGCAACGCTTACCGGTCACAGCTTCAGTGCATGGCACGTTTCGTATGAAGACATTCTCCCTCTTGAGAACGGAAGTGTAAATGTTTCGGGTATTACAGATGCAATTATCCGTGCAGTTGCAAAGCACACAGCTGTAGGAGGTTTCGGAACAAAACTCCCGAACAGTAATGCATCCGCAACTTATTGGAAGCGCGGAGATGATATCGTAGCTTACGGAACTTCTTATGATTTCTATAAGTGGAGTGGAGACGAAACAATTACCTTCGGTACAGAAACAATTGAGAATAAACCTCTCGTTGTTATTGATGAAGCCTCTGTTGACGGTGCATATATGATAGAGTACGATAAGGGCAATGCAGCGGAGATCGTTGAAGCCGGTATCCTTTTTGGAAGCACTGCCGATATACATATCGGTTCAACCGATGGTTCAAAGGCAGCATCACAGAGAAACGGAGATCATGGTCAGTTCTGCGCAAAGCCGAACACAGATAGTGGATATGACTACGTGCGCGGATATCTTATTTATCGCGCAGAAAATAAGCTTTACGTTATTTATACAAATGCATTAGCGACAACAGTACAGTAATAAAATTTTCATTTTCAAACGGGACACTGAAAAATCCGGTGTCCCGTATATAATCCGATTTAAAAGTGACACAGTTTTTTAGGAGGAATAGCATGAGAAGAGCTATATCAATGCTTATAACAATAGCAATATTGTTTTCGTTTATCCCGGCAACGCCTGTGTTTGCAGAAGAATCTGTGCCGACTATGTCAGGAGTAAGGATAGAATATCCTACATGTACAACGAACAGAAATGGTCAAGGCAAGAATACATCCACAACTTTTACGGATAGTACAGCTTTGCCTGATGGGATGAAATATGAAAACAGCTATAACCGTGTCGAGTGGCTTTCGCATACAGCAGATGAACTCATATGGTTCAGAGGAGCAATAGCGATCAAAAGCAACAAAGACGAAGGAAAGTATGGCGCATACAAAATTCGTGTTCCTGCAGAA
>JAFQVE010000074.1 GCA_017408185.1 Oscillospiraceae bacterium
AAATTTCTGTTTTTGATTCGGGAAAGAATACTCCGTTTGATATTGACTTCTCGTCCGTATCGGTATACAGAAACCCGGATTCTTCGCCCTCATGTGTGCTTAACACGGAAAATGGTGTGTTCTCCCTTTCTGATATTCACGTCCGTCGCTACGGTGTAACCAGTGAACACGGACCTTTCCTTGCAATTCCGTTTAAGGTTGCACGTGAAGGTGATTATGCAATTGAGCTTGCGACAAGCTCCGAAACTATAGAAAATAAGGATACGGCAGCGGCTCCTGCAGTGTATATCCTTAAAGGAGAACTCTCTGCAAACACGAAGTTTGCCTCGCTTCCGGGCGTAACATCAAGCACAAAGCCTGTCGGATATATTGATTTCTCAAAAATCACGGCAGAAGATACATATGCGGATGTGACAGCTGACGGAACTTTAGCGGGAGTGCTTTCGACAACGCATTTTGAGCAAGGAAGCTATATTGCGGTCTTTGCTTTTGACGGAAAATCACTTGAGCTTAACAATCTCACTGCAGGCGGTGAGGTTGATCTCTCTGTATATGACTGCGATGCGTCGGGCGTAAGAACGATTGACGGCAACACAATTCTCGGCACGGCATACAAACAGCATATAAGTGTGTCGGGAATGCATTTTGTTCCGGAAAAGGATCTTCAGGATGAGTTTCGTGGTATAAAAATAGTTCCGGGAAAAAATGCTCTCGATATCGGAGAGGAGACGAAGCTTGCTCCGTTTGAGCGCTGGTCTTTAAGCGGAGATAAAAAGACTTCGGAAAGCTTTATATACAGAAGCTCTGATGAATCCATTGCAACGGTAAGTGAGGACGGAGTTGTAACGGCACATAATTACGGAAATGTCATAATTACGGCAGAACTTCAGGAAAAAGGTTTCTTTGCGGAAATTGAGATTAAAGTTTGCGATATGACTCCCATAATATCTGCAACTCTTTCAGCCCCGGAAACGGTTGGTTATCTCCGTGATGAAGTGCTTTCCCTCTCGGGAATGAGAGCAAGCGAACTTCCGGTTGATTTTGTTTCAGATAAAAATGTCAAGATAAAATGGCACATAGAATGCGATGCGGAGCATCCGAACGGTGTTGAAGAAAGAAACGGTCGCGTGTTCGGTGCAACATTTGGTGCAACGGCGAAAATATATGCCGAAATCACGCTTTGGGGCGAAACGGTGAAAACAAACGAAATTGAGGTCGCCGTTGTTGAAACCGATATGCGTGACCATATCGTGGATTTCTTAAAGCTTGAGTCTAATCTCGCAAATACTGCGCGCATTGAGAAGGATGGCTGGGAAATCAACACAGATATAACGCCGAGCGTGGTTTCATCGAAATCCAGCGTAAACCTTAAGGGGCTTCGCGGCGCAACGACAGAGGCAGGACAGAAGCTTGCCATTGACGTCACTGTTCCATATGACGGAATTTATCGCATTGACGTAAACGGAAGTCAGAATAAGCGCGGCGCGGCACTCAGCGACATCTATTTTGACGGAATTTATCTCGGAGATTATTGCTTCTCTGATGAGATAAACAGCGGAAATGATAATAAACGCACAAAAAGAACAAGAACACTGTCGCTTTCTGCAGGAACACACACCTTTGTTTTTGTTCCGCTTGTTGCCGGTGAGTTATCTAACTACAATCAGAATCTTAATGAGATAAGATTTGCAAATATTGAGAAGCTTCCCGAGGTTTCCGATGTTTCGTTCACGGATGAAAAAATCGTTCTGGATATAGGCGAAGCTGCAAACGTATGCCCGACCGTCAAGCTCTCTGACGGATATGAGTTTTATCCGAAAAAGGCAATTGACGGCGAGGAAGATTCGTTTATATCTGCAGAGTATACGGCTTTTGATGATGAAATAATAAGTGTTTCAGAAAACGGAGAAATAGTTGCAAAAGCTCCGGGTGAAACTTCAATAACCGTTTCCGTAACCGCAGGCGGAAAAAACTTTGAGAAGACAGTAGATGTTGAGGTACAAGAGCCGGGTGAGTTTGACACGACATTTGTCTCGGCAGAAATCAGAGCACCGTATTTTGTTATGAGTGTGGCGGATAACGGTGTCCAGCTTTCTGCAGTCGCACTTAACAGAGACGGCGAGGTGCTTCTTGATTCTGAAGTTATCTGGATGAATGATAATGACGAAGTCATCGAATTAACCGAGTCAGGGTTTGTCACACCGAAAGCAATCGGAACTGCAATAGTTACGGCAATGGTAAGTGTTGGCGATGAAGAAAAGGAAACAAAAGCGTATATTTCCGTTCGTGACGGTAAGGTTGAAAGAACATATTTCTTTGATGATATGGTTGAAAATGCCCGTGAAAACGTGAATAAGTATGATTGGGCAAAAAGTCTCAAGAAAGATGCGGTCGCGAAAGCAGAAACCTATATCGGACTGGGTGCTGATGCGCTGTGGGGACTTGTTCCGGGCGAAGGACTCCCGAGGAGTTTGAGCGTAGGTCTGTATAAAGATCCAACGATGTGTATATGCAGATATTGCGGTAAGGATCTCTATGGGGAATATGGTAACTATCCGTTTGTTGTCAGTCCTTTGACACGCCCGTGGAAGGTGCAGTGTCCGGATTGTAAACGTCTTTTTCCGAGTAACGATTTTGAAAGCTTCTATGAGCTTGGAAAAAACGATAACAACGTTTTTGATTTTGAACTTGCGCATAAGCGCCACCATGAACTGGTTTTCCACAAGGAAGGTGAGGAATGCACCTGCGTTGCCCCGACGGAAAAATATACCAAGGAATGGTACGACTATTACGGCTACGGCGTTGCAGGAGGATTTCTCTGTAACGATTTGTACAAAGAGGTTGGAGAAGATCTCGGAGTTCCGGAGGAAGAGATCAGTCGCTGGGGAGTTGACAGCGGTTGGGGATACAGGACCGGAAAAGTGCATGAAAACGGAGTTGAAGATGTTCATACCTATGTTGCGTTCTACAACCATCACGCATTCTGGTATACATCTGCTCCGAACAAGAATCCCATTATGACTACGGCACTCGAGACACTTTCGGATGCATATGTTTATACAGGGGATGTAAAGTACGGCCGACTCGGAGCAATTCTTCTCGACCGTCTTGCAGATCTCTATCCCGGATATGACCTCCGTGCATATCTGCCGGATTATTACAATATGAACGGCGGATCGCAAAGAGGAAAGGTGATAGGCTCAATCTGGGAACCGACTCTTATCGAATTGTTGGCGAAGTCTTATGATGCCCTCTTCCCGATGTATGATGATCCGTATGTTGTGAAGTTTCTTTCCGATAAGGCAGAAGATTATAATATTGAGAACAAGAAAACGACTCCGGAGATGATTCGTCAGAATATTGAAACGGGAATACTCCGTGAAGCATATAAAGCAACAACTCAGTCTTTGAGTCTCGGTAACTTCGGACGTCACCAGGGCGGACTTGCCGTTGCGGCAGTTGTTCTCGATACATATCCGGACACCCGAAATATGCTTGACTGGATTTTTAAGTACGGTGAAACCGACAACCATACATATAACAATGGTGGTTGCGTTAACTGGAAGATAGTCGATCAGGTCTCGCGTGACGGTATGGGAACAGAAACGGCATCTCACTATAACTATATGTGGGCGGAAGGTATGTCTGTTGCGGCAAATGCAATCGCAAACTATGCCGGTCGCAAGGGATATGATGAGATTTCCGAAATGGATCTTTATCAGAATCCGAAGTTCCTGCAGATGATAAAGGTTTATGCACCGCTTACATTACTCCGTCGCGGTGTTCCGCAGATAGGAGACCACGATTATGCCGCAAGATTCCTCTTCTTCCCGAAAGATGATTATGTAATGGTTGATGCATATAAGTATACGGGCGATATTGAGTTTGCTCAGCATTTGTGGGGAAGTAAAAATGGAAACCTTGACGAGATACATTATGATGTTTATACAAAAGATCCGGAGAAGCTTCAGGATGAAATAGAGCAGATTATCGAAGCTTACGGTGAATACAACTACGACAAGAGCGTGCTTCTTCCGGGTTACGGCTTTGCGGCACTTCGTGCAGGAACATTATATAATTCGGTAGGACCGAACGTAATCCGTGATACTGAACGCTTTGCGTGGATGTATTTCGGTGGCAGCGTAT
>JAFQVE010000593.1 GCA_017408185.1 Oscillospiraceae bacterium
CGCCATACGGCGGTCCCCCTCCCTTTAGGCAAGGAGGGCTATATCGAAAGGAGTTATCAAATGAAAAGATTTTTATCATTATTTTTATCGTTGTGCATAATGATATCCATCCTTCCGGCGGGAAGAATCACCGCTTTTGCGGAAGATAACGTTACAACGTATGCGTTTAATGCGAAAGCATATGGCGTTAATGATCATTTAAATTTTTTGAAGGTAACATTTGAACAAACAAACGGTCTCTTTGCGTATAATTCAAGCTCTAAAATCGCCGCCGCAGACGGGCGTACCGATTCGCGCCTTGATATAACGCTTCAATCGACCATTACAGAGAGCATCGGCGCATATCTTGCTCTTGACATGACAGTGGCTGATGCCGGTGTTTATAATATTGCATACGAGGCATACAGAAAATCATCGGGAGGACTTGCAGGAGAGATATATCTTCTCCCAGGCGGAACAGACCTTTCCAACTTAGAAGCTGCAAAGGCGGCAGGGATAAGAATTCCGTGCGTTGACGGAAGCGGCAATATTTACAACAACGGAATTATAGATTATTATACGAGTATATATTTGAAAGCAAAGAAAACCGGAGTTAATCTTACAGCAGGTACATATATTCTTCTTATCACTGTATCCGGTGCGCATTCGGCATTTGAAGGAAAGTATGACGTAACAGGCTCTTACTATATTGCTCCGAAGGTTTTAACCCTCACCCGCACAGGTGACCTTCCTCCGTATGAGCTGCTTTCAGGTAAGAAGTATCTCACGCCCGGCGAGACGACATCTCTTTCCGTTTTTGATTATGACGGAAATGCGGTTTCCGAGTTTGAGGTAAAAAGTATTTCTTCATCGGATAACGATATTGCAGTGGTTGACGGAGATACAATGACAGTTACCGGCGGAACGAAAAACGGCAAAGCGAAAATTACGGCAACGCTCATTGTCAATGGCAGTGAGATTGTGGCAGAAGGCACAGTTGAGCTTGAAAACACGGACGATCTGACCGGTGAATACGTCTATGAGCTGAGCTTCCTGAAATATATGGAAGCTATGGGCTATGAGGATACGCTTGACGGAGACAACAAAAATCTCAAGCTATTCACCTTGGAAAAAGAGAAAATCCTTGGATACAACGCTCATTACAATGTAGGCACCTCAGTAATCCGCAGGACACCGCGTTTTAATTTAGCTCTTCAGACTGCTGTCGAGGACAGCATCGGCGCATGGATTGCGTTTGATATTGAGCTTGAGCGCAGCGGGCTTTATACATCCTTGTTTGAGACATACAGGATGAAGTCCGGAGCTGAAATTTCCGGTATGCTCGGCGATGTGTACATTCTTCCGTACTCGGGAAAAGTAACGGATATTCAGTCGGCTATGGCAAGCGGAATGAAAATAGCCTCCGATGTTGACTATTCGGCAGCGGAAGCAAAGTTTTCAAAAGATAAGCTTTACCTTCAGAAGGGAAAGCACACCCTCGTCTTCTATTGTAAGGGGAAGGGAAAATCAACAACTGATATAGGAACAAAGCTGTCTACATATTCTATGGACTTCAAACAGCTCTCACTTACATGGAACGGGATGCCGACAAATCAGCTCATCCCGGAGCGTTATCACCTTGCTCCCGGAGAGACGGTAAGCCTTTCCGTCCTTGACTATAAGGATGACGAGATTTCATCCTTTACGGTAAAGGAAATAAGCTCATCGGATGATGAAATTGCAACGGTGGACAGAGAAACTATGACCGTTACCGCGGGGGATAAGCTCGGCAGCGCAAAGATATCGGCTGTTATCACTGTTGATGGTAAGGATTTAAAATCCTATGGCTATGTTCGTACCACAGTCACAGAAGAGTCAGACCTTCGTATCATTATGGCGCTAGATGAGCGCAAGAACACATGGGTAAATCCGGCATATGAGCGTATGCCGGAAAAATACAGCAACACGCTCTCAAATGCGCAGGTAGATATCGCTGGCTTTGAGCCGGGCGAGGGAATAACGGCAGAATATACAGATGGCTGGAGCTGGTACGGCGACAGCAATCCGAGCCATGACTATAAGGATTTTTATCAGGGCAACGGCTCATGGATGAGATTTTTGCTCGCCGAAGGAGGCTGGGCGGCAGTAAAACGCACGTTTGACAGCGCGGGACATTATCGCGCGTCTATAAGCCACAAGACATATGCAGCGTCTATGTATGGCACGGATGTATATCTCATTCCGGTTCCGGGAGATGGAGAAACGGTTGAGGATTATCTGACGCCGGATTACAAGGTCGGTTGGTTCCAAAACAGCCGACAGGAGCTTGCGGCAGGAACGGGAATGACGGACTTGCTCGGCGATGCGTATATTGACGTTCCGGGAGAATATCTCGTCGTTTTCGTCAAGAATTCAAAGGGCAACGGTGGCGGAGATTATCTCTATGTAAACGACATTATTTTCAGCGGAGCAAGCCCGGTGACGGAAATGGAGTCGGTGCATCCCGGTGCGCTGATGATTGGCGATAAAATAAGTATCACAAAGGATATTATCAAGTGGGAGTCTGATATTCCCGCATATGCAAAGGACTCAGAAATGCTTTTCCGCAGCCTTACCGAGGATGTCGTCATGGTGGATGAAAACGGCACAGTAACCG
>JAFQVE010000594.1 GCA_017408185.1 Oscillospiraceae bacterium
GACTGGAAGAAAATTGACGTACTTTCAGACGCATTATGTCACGACAGTGCAATCTCTGCGCTCGCAAAATCAACCGATGCACTTTGCGACAGCTCTTTTTCTCCTACACGTCTTGCCGTTCCTCTGCTCACGGGGCGGCCGTTCCCGCGCCCTGATGTTCTGTGTCTGCTCACACCGCAGGAGATAAACGGCACTCTTTACGGTGTACTCGGCATATCCAGAGGCGGTTCACCGCGGAGGATTTAGTCTTTTATCTGAGCGTTTCCGGATAGAACGCCTCCGCAAGCTCTTCCACAGCGTACGCCATACGGTTGCCCGGAAGCACGCTCTCAAGCGTTATCGGCACAAAACGCTCATTCTTTACGCAATCAAGCGAAGCAAGAGACGAATTCGCCTTGATTTCAGCTATTTTTTCTTCTACAGAGGGGGAATCATAGTCATGAATGACAATGACGTCCGGCTCTCTTTTTATAACTTCTTCGTAGCTTACGGTTACCCACTGTTTTTCCGCGAGATCATCAAATATGTTCTTTCCTCCGGCAAGGGAAATGAGAAGTGACTCAAAATTTGTTCCGGAACACGTGAAAACACCGTCGTTTCCGCTGTCATACACAAGCACCTTTACAGGTTCTTTTCCGCGAAGTTTTTCCTGCACGGCGGAAATGCGAGCCTTTTGGTCTGCAACAAACGCTTCTGCTCTTTCTTCAATTCCGAATATCTTTCCGATATCAAGAATTTCTTTATACTGCTCTTCAGGCGTTGTTGCAGAATTTACATAAACATCCATTCCGTAGCTTTTCGCCTCGTCAATGTTGCAACCCGCGTCACTTATTTCCCAGTCAATCGCATATATGAAATCCGCACCGGAGGTGAGAATTGCTTCACGCGTTGCTTCGGCATAGTTCAGCTGCGGAATTGCGTTAACCGCATCGGCATATTCGGGAAGCGGACCACGGCTGTGATTTATAAGACTTCTTCCGATAACCTTGTCTGAAAGCCCAAGCGCCGCGAAAAGCTCTGTGCAGTTAGGACCAAGGGTGAGAACCTTTTGCGGATTCTTTTTTATAACTGCCTCACGCCCGTAATTGTCAAAAACTACTGTTTCCTGCGCAATATCGTTTTCCGAATTCCCGTTATGTGTGTCTGCACATCCTGCAAAAAGCGCGATAAGCATAAGACTTGCGAGAACTATTGATATAATCTTTTTCATTTTTTAATACCCTTTCGTTAAACAAATTAATGAATGCCTTTCTTTGAATGACCGCTGAAATAAGAAATTGTAAGCTTTCCGTTCCCGGGATTTTTCGCAACGAAAGAATGCACGCCGTAAATATCAAAGATATTTTCAGGGGTGAACACCTCTTCCGGAGTTCCCGAAAGCATAATTTTGCCGTCCTTTAAAACATATATCCTGTCACAGTAAAGCGCCGCCATATTAAGGTCATGAATTGCTGCAATAACGGTTATGTCAAGACGTTTTATGAAATCAAAAATTTCGAGCTGATAGCTGATATCAAGATGATTCGTCGGCTCGTCGAGAACGAAAAAATCGCACTCCTGTGCCACGGCACGCGCAAGAAGAACACGTTGCTTTTCCCCTCCCGAAAGGTTAAGATAGCTTCGTTTTGCCATATTCTCCATTCCAAGATGGACAAGGGCATGATGAACCATACTGCGGTCTTCCGCAGTATCCGAATCAAAAAGCTTTTTTCTCGGGCTTCTTCCCATTGCAACCATTTCTTCTACGGTGAAATCAAACGGAACATCATTTTCCTGCCCCACAACTGCCATTTTCTGCGCAGTTTTTCTGTATGGCATTGCAAAAACGTTCTCACCGTCAAGCAGTATCTCACCCGAATCAGGCGTGAGCGCACGGTATACGTTTTTGAGAAGGGTAGACTTTCCGCCGCCGTTAGGACCGATAACACCGACAAATTCGCCGCGTTTTACGTCAAGCGATACATTTTCTATTGCGTTTCCGTTATCGTATGAATAGGAAAGATTTTTTATCTGCAATCTCATTTTCGCACCTATCCCCTTTCTCTGCCGTTACGGCGCAAAAGAACGATGAACACAGGCCCGCCGATAACTGCTGTAAGCACGCCTACGGGAAGCTCCTCTGGTGCTAAAAGCATTCTTGCCGCAACATCCACCCACACGACGAGTATTCCGCCGAGAAGCGCGGATACGGGAAGCACCCGTTTATGGTCTCCGCCGCAGATAAGGCGCGTAAAATGAGGTACCATAAGTCCAACAAAGCCGATGCTTCCGCTTACGGCAACCGTGGCCCCGGCAATAAGCGATGCCACGAGAATAAGCTGTTTCTGAAGCCGCGAAACATTCACGCCAAGCGATGTTGCGCTTTCATCGCCGAGCAGAAGAAGATTAAGTCCACGGTGGTTCAGCATAAGAAATGCCATACATACAACAAGTACCGCCGTCGGCAAGCCCAGATACGCCCATTTTGCCCCTGCAAGGCTTCCGGACATCCAGAACTCTGCATTATGAAGCCCCAGCGCATTAGGTGCCGAAAGCTTGATTATCCGCGTTACTCCATCCATAATCATTGATACGGCAACGCCTGAGAGAAGAAGCTGAGTGATATTTATACGTCCGCGATGACGCGAGAGAACATAAACCGCAATTATCGTTGCCGCCGCGCCGAAAAATGCGCTTATTGAAAGCGAATACACACCGAGGAACGAAAACGCGCCAAAAAGAAGGCCGAGCGTTGCAAAGGCTGATGCTCCCGACGATACGCCCAGAATAAACGGATCTGCAAGCTTGTTTCGCACAAGTGCTTGCATCGTTACGCCACACACAGAAAGCGATGCACCTACTACAAAACCAAGCAGTACGCGCGGTAATCTAAGACCAAGCACAATGTTCTCAGAAAGCGCATCCCAGCTGACCGGCAAAAAAGAGCCGAAAAACGGTATTTTTGATATTAACACCTTTGCCGTTGTAATTGGTGAGACCGAAACCGGTCCTATGCCGGTTGCAAGTATTATGCTTAAAAGCGATGCTAATATAAGAAAAATCAACAGCGTAGCAATTCGTTTTTTCTTAACTTTCATTTTAATGCCTTTCGTGGATGAATTTATCGTTAAAATGATACCATATCTTCATATCTTTGTCAATTACACCCGAGAGCCGGTTTTGATTTGCAAGGTCAATTGCACAAAAGGTGTCTGCAAGAAAGTCAAGATTATCCAATACATGCTCAAGCTCAATCAAAGTATCCATAAATTATCCCAATAACCAATCAATTATATTTATCTGCTTTATACCTTCGTAATTTGCTCCATTGCCAATATCATCAAGGGTTAAAAGAGTTTTATGGTAATTATCTTTTATCTCTTGCAATGGAGCCAATTCCCGCTCTAATGTCTTTTCATCAAGTACGCTCGCAGAAACCTGATAATATTCAACTTCGTTCATATTGACAGCAACAAAATCCACTTCTTTCTCAGCTAACTTACCAATATTAACCCGATTTTTTCTTCTTAAAAGTTCGAGATAAACCACATTTTCAAGAAGATGCCCCAAATCTCTTGCAGATTGGCTGATAATATGATTTCTGATTCCGGTATCTACAAAATAATACTTGCCAAGAGTTTTCAAGAACTGTCTGCCCTTTATATCGTATCTCGTTGCATTATAAAGAACATAGCTGTCCGTCAATGCTCTTAAATATGCTTCAACTGTATTAGGCGAAATCTTTCTACCGCTTGATATCAGTGTGTCGCTTATTTTCTTTGTTGAGATAGGGCTTCCTATACTTGAGCCAATGGTTTTTAATATGTTCTCCAATACAGATACATCATTTATTTTTTCTCTTGTAGCGACATCTTTTATAAGAATAGTATTGTAGATGCCCTCAATATATTGATTTATAATTTTCTCATTGTTTTCAAGATATGCAACATAGGGGAATGAACCGTATCTTAAATATCTGTCAAAGATTTCTCGTTTGCTTTTCCCACTTTCTTTTGTTGCTTCATAATATTCTTTGAACGAAAAAGGTAACATATCAATTTGAATATATCTCCCGGAAAGCAATGTTGCAAGTTCACCTGACAGCAGATAAGCATTTGAGCCTGTAATATAAACATCACAGTTTTTCTTTATAAAAAGACTGTCAACTGCTTTTTCAAATCCACTGCATTTCTGCACTTCATCAATAAAAATGTAGTTATTTTTGTCATGGACAAGTTTTGAGGTTATATAATTGTATAATGCTTTATAATCAAGTAAATCAGCATTTTCAAGTTTTTCAAGATTGACCGATATTATTTGACTATTATCTATGCCTGTCTGCTTTAAATGGTCAATGTACAACTCAAACAAGGTAGATTTTCCACATCTTCTGACACCGGTAATAACCTTGATGACCTGCTTGTCTTTTAGTGCTATTAAATTATCTAAATATTCTTTTCGTTGAATCATTTTCGCACCTCATTTCTTTGATTCTATATTAACACAAAAAATTCGATTCGTCAACAGTTTTTTCTCCACAGAGAAAGAACTTATAAAATTCGACATTTTTTTCTTAAACCCAAAACACTGTGCGTATATTATAACAGCGACCATCCTATAAAGAAAGGTCGCTGTTATATAATTTTTTATTTATCCTTTAAGTGCGATGCCCTCTGCTTCCAGAGTTTTGATGATGCCGTCGGCAACATCCATAACCTCTTCGCGGGTAAGCGTTTTCTCTGAATCGGAGAAAATCATACGCACGGTTATAGACTTTCCGCTCTCGTCGGTGTAGGTATCAACAACGGAAACCTTCTTGATAAGCGGGCAGTTTGCCGCATCAATTGCCGCCTTTATCGGAGCAAACTTTTCAGAAACAAACGAAAGGTCGATTTCAATCTCCGGGAAGCGGGACGGTTCCTCATACTTGATGCTTGCATTCTTAATCTTTGCAAGCTCCGAAATATCAATTTCGGCAAATACGATATTTGCCTTCTTGTCAATCTTCTTTGAAACCTGAGCATTTGCAATGCCTATCTCACCGAGGCGAACACCTGCGCAGTAAATTGCATTGAGGTTTTTCGGATGCTTGTACGAGCTCTTTTCCTCAATCTTCTCATAGGTAAGCGCCTCATGCTTGATATCATCTGCAATTACAGCCAGCATATCGCGAAGCTCAAAGTAAAGGCTTTCCATGCTCTTTGTCTTACTAAAGAGAGTTATCGCAAGCTTTTTGTGCTCGTCACAAAGTCCGTCAGCCTTCAGTCCGTCTACCGTTCTGCCGATTTCAAAAATACCGAAATCGGGAGCATACGCCGTATTTGCCTTTACCTGACAAAGCTGTGTCGGCACGATTGATTTTCTTATCGTCTTGATGTTCGGGTTTGTTGCATTTACAAGCTCAACATTCGGCTCAATATCAATTCCGAGAGCCTTGTATTCATCATAATACGCCCAGACATACGAATGTGTTTCGTGGAGAGAGAATCGGCGAACAAGAATATCCTTTATTCTGTCCTCATCCGTCTTTTCCTGAGCCGCGCGTACCGGATAAAGCGGAACAGCTGCTGTGTTTACCGCGAAGTTATCGTAGCCGTAAATTCTTGTGATTTCCTCGATAATATCAGCCTTCATTGTGACGTCCTTTGTCGCACGCCACGACGGAACGGAAACCTTGAAGCTGTCGCCTTCATTCTCCACGCCGAAGCCGAGAGAAGCAAGCGTTTTTACGATGCGGTCATTTTCAATTTCAATTCCCGTGTAGCGGTCAACAAATAACTTATCAAACGACAATTCAACATTATCATATTTAAACGCATATTCATCCGTAAGTGAGCTTGTGATAACCGTGCCGCTGTCGATATCGAGAAGAAGCTTTACGAAACGCGCAATAGCAGGAACCGTCATTTCAGGGTCAAGGCTCTTTTCATAGCGCTGAGAAGCATCTGTCCTGTGGCCGAGGCGCACTGTGGATTTGCGGATGGAGGATGCATCAAACGTTGCCGATTCAAGCGTTAATGAGCTTGTGTCCTCAACGATTTCGGAATCAAGACCGCCCATAATGCCGGCGATGGCAACCGGTGTGTCGCCGTTGCAAATCATAAGCGTGTTCTCGTCGATATCGCGCTCGACCTCATCAAGAGTCCGGAACTTGAAGGGTTTATCAAAACGCTTTATGCGGATTTTGTCAACCTTTCTTGAGTCAAACGCATGCATCGGCTGTCCCATTTCAAGCATGAGATAGTTTGTGAGGTCCGCAAGAAGGTTTATTGCACGCATTCCGCAATAGTAAAGGCGGATGCGCATATTCATCGGGCTTACATGCTTTGAAATGTTCTCAAAGCGAAGCGCCGAATAGCGATAGCAAAGCGGATCTTCAATCTTAACATCAAGCTTCGGAAGGCTTGCATACTGTGCAAGGTCAACAACGTCAAGCGGACGGAGCTCACGTCCTGCGATTGCGGCAAACTCACGCGCGATACCGTAATGGCCCCAAAGGTCGGGGCGGTTTGTGAGGGATTTGTTATCTACCTCAAACACGATGTCGTCAATTGCAAAGACATCTTTTAAATCGGTGCCGTTTTTGAGGTCTGCATCAAGATCCATAATGCCGTCGTTGTTATCGGAAAGGCCAAGCTCCTTTTCAGAGCAGCACATACCGCAGGAGAGATATCCCGCAAGCTTGCGCGGAGAAATTTCAATCTCGCCGATTTTTGCGCCAACCTTTGCAAACGCAGTCTTCATTCCGACACGAACATTGGGTGCGCCGCAGACGACGTCAACAAGCTCTGCCTCGCCTGCATCAACCTTGAGAAGGTGAAGCTTCTTGGACTCAGGATGGTTTTCAACGGACATAATCTCCGCGACAACTATTCCCGAGAGGTCACTTCCCTTGAAGAATATTTCATTTTCAACCTCTGCCGTGGAGAGGGAAAATTTATTGATAAGCTCGAGCTTATCAAGTCCGGACAAATCGACAAAGTCCGAAATCCAGTTCATTGACAAAAACATATTCTTTCCTCTCCTTTCTTACTTATCATCCGTAAACTGCGAAAGCACCTTAAGGCTTCCGGAGTTTAAGTCACGAATATCTTTTACACCGTATTTCATCATCGCAAGGCGGGTAAGACCAAGACCGAACGCGAAGCCCGTGTATTCCTCGGGGTCAATACCGCCGGCGCGGAGAACCTCCGGATGAATCATACCGCAGGGGCACAGCTCCAGCCAGCCGCTGTGCTTACACGAAGCACAGCCCTCGCCGCCGCAGATAAGGCAGCTTATGTCAAGCTCAAAGCCCGGCTCAACAAACGGGAAAAATCCCGGACGGAGACGTACCTTAATGTCTTTTTGGAAAACCTCGGAAAGCATCGTCTTCATAAAGAAGATGAGGTTTGAAATAGAGATATTTTTATCAACCATAACGCCTTCCATCTGGAAGAAGGTATTTTCGTGGCAGGCATCGGTAGCTTCGTTTCTAAAGCAACGTCCCGGGAAAATCGCCTTGATCGGCTTGCCTTCGCGGATTAAAGCATCCTTATACTTCTTGTAAATTGCATTCTGCGCCGCAGAGGTATGGGATTTTAAAAGCTGACCGTTTTCAAGGTAATACGTATCCTGCATATCACGTGCCGGATGGTTTTTCGGGATGTTAAGTGCCTCGAAGCACTCATAGTCCGTAACAATCTCGCTGTAATCCTCAACAGCAAAGCCCATTGAACGGAATATCTCCTCACACTGGCGCTGAACGAGCGTGATCGGATGATATGAGCCGCGATCAAGGTTTGCAGGTGCGGAGATATCAAACTCCGGCATAAGGTTGTTCTCGCGCTCAATTTCTGCCTGCTTTATCTCCTCGCGCTTTCCTGCAACCATCTCGGTCACTTCTTCTTTGAGGACATTTACTGCCTGACCAAAGGTTTTCTTCTCCTCGGGAGAGAGGTTTTTCATATCCTTTAAAAGCTCTGTAACAAGGCCTTTTTTACCGAGGTATTCAACACGGATAGCTTCAAGCGCTTCCATATTGTCAACCGCGGAAAGAGCAGATACAAAGCTTTCGCGGAGCTGTGTTGTCTTTTCTGACATCTGAAATCTTCCTTTCGTATTTTATGCGGGCAAACAAAAAGCTCGCCCCGATATTCTCGGGACGAGCATAATAACCCGCGGTACCACCCAAATTCAGAATTTTATCTTCTGCACTTTCGTCATGCCTGTTTCGCGGACATGAAGCGCCCTGCTTAATCCGGAAATCCGGTTTTCGCGAGGAGACTCCGATGCTGAAATTCACGCATTGCCTGCGAAACGGAAACTTACAGCCTTTGATTTCCGATCTCTTATCCGCAAAAGCAACAGCTACTTACACATCTTCACCGTCTGAAATTACATATATAATATAATAACGCATTTTTGCTGAAATGTCAAACATTTTTTAGGAGTTATCCAAGCATTTTATGAAGCTCGCGCATAAGTGTTTTTAACGTAACGCCCGACAGTGGCTTTTTCATTTGATAAAGCTTTTCATCAAATGCAGAAAGCGCAAAGCCGTCCTCGGTTATATAATATGTGCCTATTTTGCTAAATCCGTACTGTTTCGGTTTGTGCCACTCACCCGTTGCCGCAAAAACCACTTTCATACCCGGCGAAAGCTCCGGCTTATAACCATAAAACATCATATTTGAGGCAATGGTGATTTCCTCACCTTGCTCAAACAGTTTTTCCGTATCATCTATGACAACGGCGGGATATTCATAAAAGCTACTCGCACTGCCGTTTTTCGCATCCCACGCAGCATCTCCCATGGAGATGTACTTCGAATAATACTGTATCTCGCCCGTTATCTCCACATAGGCAAAGGTATCTATGCGTTTGCACAGCTTTTCAAACGGAACCGGATACGTATCAACAGTCGGAGGGTCCTGTGTGTACACAGGATATCTTTCACGAAGCGCTTCTATTTGCAGCTCATCAAGGCGCGGTTCTTCCTTTGTTTGCACACAACAAAGAAAAAGCCCACAGCACAATACGAGTAATGCAAAAACAGTCAAAAGCTTTCTCACGGTTACTTCAGCTCAAATTCGCCGAGCTTGGTATCAACAACGTGTTTTTCCTTGAGTGCTTTAAGCGTTGCGATATGCGGCTGGGTAACGTGAATCTGCTGATGTTCCTTTGTCTCCCACGCTTCAATGAGAAGAATTTCGTTTTCGTCCTTTTCGGAGAGATAATAGTCATAACGGATGCAGCCGTCCTCTGCACGAACTGCAGCGGCAACTCCGCTTTCATTAAGCTCGCGGATGAAATCCGCACGATGACCGGGGATAGTTTTGTAAACAACATAAATAGAATACATAATAATCACCAAAACCTTTTCTTTTTTATATTATTATACAGTATATCATAAATCCGTATCTGATTCAATGTTTTGAATAGCAAAACCGTCTTTTTATTTTAGGTTCTAAAAATCTATCTGCAGTACAAATCTTTACAGAGCTGAAGGCGAACCGGAAATCACAAATGATAAATCATTTGCAGATGTTGAAAACGGCAGCTACTACGAAAAGGCAGTTGCTTGATAAAAGGTAAAACAACATCAACCCTCAATCCGCTTGATAACGCTACAAGAGCTGAAATCGCAGCAATTCTTCACAGATTTATTAAAACAAATAAATAGCGCAAAACTTACAAGGGCATACCGCCGATATAAAAGCGGTATGCCCTTGATATGTAGCTTTTTACCTCAACTATTGACAAAGAGCCTCTATAAACACAAAAATGAGCCTCCGGGGAGAAATCCTCGGAGGCTTTCATCATATATTTTAGTTTTTATCGCCGTTTATAATCCAATCTTTATCATATCCATATTCGAGGGCAATTAGCTTTGCAAGAGTTTCGGATATGGTGGTCAGCTTTTCTTGGCTTCCTGTGAGCTGATAGATGTAGTTTTCGCTGACACCCAAGTTTTTTGCAAACGCTCTTTTTGTAAGTCCCTGTTCATCAATGATTTTAGTCAGTCTGTCTGCAAGTGTCATAAAGCCCCTCCTTCTTTTTTAAGAATAGCAGCATAAAGCAAAAGCTCTTTTCTGC
>JAFQVE010000595.1 GCA_017408185.1 Oscillospiraceae bacterium
CAGTTCCCGCCATCGCATGATATCCAAGGAGAATTACTGCATCGCAGTCCTCTATCCCCTTATACCGTTCTTCACCCATATAACCGCAAATATAGTAGTCTGCATTTTCGGAAAGCTTTTCATAGATAACGGTCTTGCTTGAAGCATGACAATCCCGTACATGGATTTTCTCGGCGCCGACTTCCTTTGCGGCATTAACGCACGAGTTTATATCCTCTGTCATCATAAGCCTCGCCTCTTGTATCTTTATGGGATCGTCCGTAATCTGATCCCTCGAGAATACGCCGCTTATTCCTTCAAGATCCACCATTATATACAGATTCATATACACAAACATTCCTTTCCTTAGATCATTGATAGTATTATGCACATACCAATTTATAGCCCAAGAAGCTTTTCTGCATTTTTGCGGATGATTTTTTCGTAATTCTCCCGGCTTATCATTTTATCTTCCATCATTTTTGTTAGGAACATATCAAAGTCATACTGGAAAGTTGCATTTACATTACAAACATCCGTTCCGTAGTATATTCTGTCAGAAAACTCTTCAATAAACTTTGCAGCATACTCAGGATCACGCATCATTGCATTTGCGCCGCTTCCGGCAGATAAATCACAACTGAGATTACCATATTCACGCATAAGCTTCGGCATTCTTCCCTCTGTTACCTTACCTTTGGGATAGCCGTTGCGTTCGTCCTGTGTTAAATCTGCCGATATCTCGCTCCAAAAAGCAGCAGAATGTCCGATAAGCTTTAAATCAGGATACTTTTTGAGCATCTTTTCTATTCTCGGAAGCCCAAGGTCATCTATTATCCCGTATGTACCTCGCTCTACCGGAGAAATATGTATAATCAACGGCATATCGCACTGTGAAACATGATAGAAAAGATTGTCCATCAGTGGGTCATCAGCATAAATTGTTGCCGTAGTTTCTCCGACTCCTTTTGCGCCGAGAGATTTATAATGATTGATAAGATAGCTTAAGTCTGCTGTACTATCGTTTGATATCATTCTCGGGTCTATATCGCAAAACCACATAAATCTGTCAGGATGCTGCACGGTAATAAATTTTGCTTCTTCATTTGAATGCTGCAAAAATGTTCCTTCCGCCGATACCCCCGGCAATATGACACCAATATCTACATTAAGCTTATCATGTATAGCGATTTGTTCTTTGACATCAAGTGTTCTTGAACCGTTAAATCTTCTCGGGGCATACTCCGGAAATGCAGTTATGTGACAGTGAATATCAATCTTTTTCATTTTCTTTTTCCTTTCTAAAGCTAAAAGAAGTTAATCGAGGTATACAACAGGAAAGTTCTGAATTAGGTTAGAACTTCCCTGTTGTAATATAATTTATTTTACGCGATTATATGCGCTTTCGTACGCAGCAAGAACTTCATCCACACCCATCGACTTAAGCGTCTCAACAAACTTATCAAAGCTCGAAAGCGGCTCCTGACCGAGCATGAACTTTATAAGCATTTCTTCGGTATATGTCTTCAGTCCCGTGTTATAGGTATCAATAACCGCCTGCTCTTCATCGTTAAAATCAAGCCACAATCCCATCGGATAATACGGAAGCATATGCTCAACAACGATATTCTCGCTTTCAAGCGTTGTTTCAGACTGTACAGCCTTTGCGGCATCCGGGTCAAGGCGGGTAAAGGAGCCGTAGAGCTGGAAGCCGTACAGTGTGTTCGGACCACTGCCTTTTTCGTCAGTTATAAACTTTTTCTCGCCGTTTACAACCTCATAGGTTTCGCCCTCTTTACCCCATGAAACAAGCTCCATTGCCTCGTCGGTATACATCCAGTCAACAAACTTTGCGGCATTTGCAATGCTGTCAGCTTTACCGGTATCCGGAATAGAAATACCTATCATCTCAATGTCGCCGCGCTCCATCATGGAAACGCCTTTTTCCGGATTTGCAACAGGCGGAGCGAATGCCTGGATTTTAAATTCCGGATTCTCGTTTTGTGCAAGATTATTATAGTGGTCGATTCTTAACTGAAGATGCGGCATAATGAACGTTCTGTCCGTAAGAACAAGCTCATCAAACGTCGAACCATTCATCGTTACGCAATCAGAAGGCATCAGCTTTTCACTGATCATCTTAGTGTAGAAGGTCACCACCTCAAGTGCGGTATCCTCAGTTGCGCCCCAGCGCCACTCGGCGTCATCGTGGTCATAATATGCAACCGGCTGCCACCACTTATCAAATGATGAGCCGGGCAGGTCAAACACATAGCCAAAGCTTCTTGTGCTGTAAGGATAAGAGTCCGGATACAGTTCTTTTAATGTTTTTGATACCTCGTAAATCTCGTCGAAGGTTTCAGGGGCTTTGAGTCCGTGTTTTTTGAAAATATCCTCGCGGTAGAGCCATGCGCGCATACGCGTTCTGCCCTCGCGGCCCGTTCCCGGAGTATAGTATATTTTACCGTCTGCACGCTTACGGTTTTTGACAGCAACGTCATACTCTTCCTCCGAGAGACCGGAAAGCCATGCGTTGTAGTTTGGCATATATGCCTCTAAATCCTCAAATGCGATAAGTCCCTCGCCTGCATATGGTGTATGCGCATTCATTACTTCAAATGCCATCAAATCGGGAAGCTCTTCACGTGCCGCAAACATAACCGGAAGCTTTGTTCCCATATCAGTCGCCGGGATAGCGGTAATATCAAGCGTCGCGCCCGAGCCCTCCTCCATATATTCCCACAGCTTCCAGTCCTCGCGGAAGGGCCAGCCCGAATTCGAGGGAACTACCATGGTTATAACATCATCCTTTGTAAGCGGCTCTCCTGCCCCTGTGCCGTCAAGCTGAGTCGCTCCGCCGCCTCCGCCGCACGCGCAGAGCGCAAAAAGCATAACGGTTGCGAGGGTTAAAGCGATAAGTTTTTTCATGTTGAACATTCCTTTCTTACTTTATATAATCCAGTATTCTCTTAATCAGCACCGCGACCTCGGCACGTGTGGTGTAATCAGTTGGAGCGATTTTCCCCGATTTGCCGTTTACAAGGCCGCTTGTTATAAGTGCTTCCACTGCATCCTGTGCATACTCTGCAACAGAAGTGAAGTCTCCATAATCAACATCTGCACTTTCGAGCTCTACCCCCAGTTTTGTAAGTGCACGGTGGACTATAACCATCATATCCTGACGGGTGATAGTATTGCGTGGTGCATACTTATTATCACCTATACCGGATATAATTCCGTTATTTCTTGCTATTGCAAGCTCTGCGGCAAAGTAATCGGATGCAGCTACGTCTGCAAAGTTCTCCGCATTTTCGCTTTCAAGCTTAAATGCACGGACAAGGAGCAGCGCAAAGTCTGCGCGGGTTATGTTCTTTGCGGGCGAGTATGTGCTTGCAGACGTGCCCTTTATTATTCCATCTGCTGCAAGAGTGTTTATCGCATCCTCTGCCCAGGCGTGGTTAGAGAGGTCTGTGAAACGGATAGTATCCGTTTCACCCGAGGCCTCGGGTGATTTTTCGGTATTTTGTGTATCGTCCGTTCCGGTATTTTCAGAGGCAGAATCATCCGGTATCGGTGCTGCACCGCCGCCTCCGCCGCCGGAGGTGCCGGAATTGTCGGTTGACGTGCTGCTGCCGGTCGTTCGTCCGTAAACCGTTACGGTAAAGTGAACTGTTGTTTCAAGGACACCGTCACTCGCCGTTACTGCAACGTGATTCTCTCCGCCCTGCGAGTCGTCCGGCTTCCACGTAAGCGTTTTTGTCTCCTGATTGATGCTCATTCCGCGCGGAAGCGTTGTTCCGATGAGCGTAAGCACTTTTCCGCTCATGCTCTCGGCGTTTATCGGGATAGTTACCGTGCTTCCGGCCGAAACCGTGTAATCGTCGGGCTGTTCTACCACCGGTGCCCTGCTTGTAATTGCCGACAGCGGAATTCTCAGTGACTGCCCTTTTTCAATATTGTAAACGTATCCGCGGTCAATATCATTTGCATCAACGTAGCTTCTGATGACCGAAACCGTTCCGATATTGAGAACAACATCGTCGCCATCGTATTTTGCACTTTCAATTCTGTATGCACTGTTGTCAATTCCGTCGTTGTCTATATACACATACTTGCCCGAAAGCGCATCGGTGTCAACCGTCTGTCCTGCAGTCGGTGTGAAAACAATGCTGTTTTCCATCTTAAGCTCGTCGGTATAGCTCTTTACTGTGCCTGTATACGCTGCAAGAGCCTCTTCCTTTTCTTCGTCTGCAAACTTAAGAACCTCTCCGTCGTTTAAGTAGCTGTATAGCACCGCATCCGGGCTTACCTCTCCATCAAAGGAGATAACCCCCGCAAAGCCGCGGAAATTGATATTGCCGTCAACTATATAATCAATCTCACTGTTCGTGGAGTAAATTATATAGTCAATTCTGCCGTTTTCAAGCTCTACGCGAACTGCGCCGTAAGAGTCTCCTGTGCCCGGCTTTGTCCCTGCCTGTCTCTCCATCGGAAGCTTTTCGATGCTCTTGATATACTTATTTCCCGCTTCATACGGCTCCAGCACCGTTGTAAAGGTGGTGTTGAGGTTTGAGCCCTTGTTTCTCACGAGCAGATATTCAAGGTTTCCTATATTTGCGTTCGAATCCGTCCGCGGCGGATATGCCATCGCAAACGTAACCTCTTCCATCGGGTCATCATTCACCATTGTAAGACGCAGGCGGATATCCCGCTTCTGCGGAAGAACCTTGTTCCAGTCTTTAACCTTAAACTCAACGGAGAAATCTTTCTCTATCGTATTGAATGTACGTATGTTTCGGAGCCATGTGTATCCGCGCGGATATTTTCCGTTATTGATGCCTCCCGGATCCGGACCGTATTTTACATCCGCACCGGCATATGTGCCATATTCGTTCCCAAACACATCTTCATACATTGGAGTTTCCGTCATGTCGGAAAGACCGGAAACCGCCGAAATTTCATCAGACTGGCTGTGGAAGCTGTACATATGATCATTACCGCCGTTTATGTGGAAGAAATCAACGCCATATGAAATTTCATCGTCCACCTCGACCATAATCATTGAACGTCGATAATCGTCCGTCTCTTCATAGACATCTTTGCTGATATCCATAAGCTTAACTCTGCCCGAGTCGTCAAAATGATGCGAGGTTCCGACATCATCGCGGACTTCCTGCTCGTTCTCGTCGACAATCACCGTGTTGTGCGAAATGGTTGTCTCTACCCACTCATATCTGTTCGGCTGGTCGCCGGTCTGCTCGGGATATCCGATATCCGGAGCAACGTTAAGACCAAACGCCGAAGCAAAGAGGTTAAGCCCGTCTTTATGCCCGTGACCGCCGCTCGCGCCAAAATAAATTGCAAAGTCGCGGTTTGTGTTCGTCTCGGTAATTGAGCTTGCCGAGTTGTGCTTTGCACCGGCGCGAAGCGCTGCGAAGCCATAGCCGGTCATCATGTCGCTTTCGAGCGCATATTCGCCGTCTTCTTCGACAATCCTCTCAATGTCCTCGGTAACCTTTTCCGGATCGTCATCGAGAATAGAGCCGCGAAGTCCCTCTGCGGTATCGCCGTTATACATATAAAGCGCGCGGGCTATATCTCTGTCGCCGGTATATCTGAACGCAGTAAGACTTGCCTCGGGATCCATAACTATACCTCGGCTTGCAACTGCGCCTGAGTCACCGGTCTGTGTTCCGTAATATCCGCCGAGCGTAAGACGCGCCTGAGCATCAAACATATTAATAAACCTGGCGTTCTTAAACAAATCCACGCTCGGATAAAGCTCATATCCGGAAAGAAGCTCTGCAAACTCAATAAGGTTTGCAACCCAGCCGCGGTTATATCCGGGAGCATTCTCATTACCGTTACCGTCGCGGTCCACCTGCTCGATGAGATACTGCATCGTCGCGCCGCCGGTTCGCGGCGCCGGATTATCCGCCGTGCTCTGCGCCGTCCCCGGTTTCATTACCCATTCAAGCATTTCAGCAGTTTCGGGCAGTCGGTTCAGCGCGACCGCAGCTGCAACAACCACTGTCTGCGTCATACCGAAGTTACCGGCAAGGTCGCTCATGACCGTAGCATCGTATAGCTCAAGCAGGATATTGTCTTCAACATGCTTGCGGAGCGCACCCGGGCTGTTCTTGAGATTTACCGGAATGGGATTTCCGTTTTCATCACGCTTCCAGTGTCCGTTCTCATCCATCTCATATCTCGGAGACTTCTTTGAAAGATATTCTGCCAAATACGGGTCGTTGTAAATAGGAATAAACGCGTCATATGCACGTGCAAAATCTTTTGCAATTGCGTTTTCCCAAACAGGGTCTAAAATTTTTCCGCGGTAGCCGTCGCCTCTGAACGAGTCCCAACGCTTCCAGTTGAAGGACGGATAGAAATCGGCAACGCGGTCAAGGAGAATTGCACCTGCACGTCCGTACTTTGCATCGCCGGTATAAACAAAGGCGTCGGTTAACGTGGAGATGGCTCTTTTTATCATTTCGTATGAGCCGTGCCATAAACCCTCATGCAGATAATATGCAATATATGTATGCTGAACAGGACCTTTCGATGTTCCGTCTGAATACCACGCAGTACCGTCGCTCTCTTTATAGTAGCTCGGATCGTATCCCGGAAGCGTTTTGTCCTCAATAAACGGCTGGTGATAACCAAAGCCGTCGTCAACCGCCCAGCCGGTAATGCCAAGCTCCTTGTCGATATCCTTATACATATCGTTGGTGAGATATCCGCCCGCAACGTTGTAGCCGTAAAACTCCTTCCATGCATCGTTTCTCGGGTCGTTCTTTATCCACTCTGCCGAGCCGGGCTCCGGTGCGCTGTCTATCGGACGCTCGTGCGTACACTCCTGCCCCGCCTTTACATGCTCGCAGACAAACAGCTCATGGTGCTTCTGCAGCGCCTGAGCGTAGCTCCACACTGCTCCGCTCTCGGTGATACCGAGCTCATAGAAGCTTCCAAAGTCGTTTGACGGGAAAAGACGCTTGCAGTCCGGGCACTGAATCTTCCACGGACGGGAGAGCATATCTACGTTCCACGCATATGAACCGTATTCAAGACCGATGTTGCAGCCGCACTGACGGCAGAAGAACTTCTGCGGGTCGTATTTATGACCTACGTGATAATATCTCGGAAGCCCTTCCGGAACCATGCGCTCATAGAGAGACTCAAGGTTCTCGACGTATTTATCCGCCTGCTGCTTTATTGCCTCTACTTCTTTTTTTGCCCAGGAGTATCGCGAGGCGTTGAGCTTTGCGTTCTCTCGCTCCTTAATCGTGTAAATCGCGGGGTTTATTGTCGAATCCCAAACAACGCCTATCGTTACAGGCGGTATTGAAAGCTTGTCAACCCCGTCTTTATATTCTGCCGAGACCACAGGGGAAACAACAATCTTTCCGACCGCCTTACCGGTTACCGTGCCGTCCTCGGCGATGTCTGCCGCATCTGCTCCCTGCATTACATTCCACGTGATATACTTTCCGGGGATTTCAACCGTCTTTCCGCTGTTCATTGCAAGCAAAAGCTTTATTTGCGTTCTGCCATAAATGTAAATGCTTTCATCATACGATACGGTTATGCCCTTTTGCGTATCAATTCCGGAGGTGTCCTCAACCTCAAGCTCAAAGCTTGCCGTAACCGTGATATTTTCATAAGTAATAATCGCCGTAATGGTCGCTGTTCCTTCATTTAAGGCTGTGATATTTCCGTTTTCGTCAACGGCTGCAACCGTCTTGTCGGAGGACTTGAATATTATTTCATCCAGATCTTCAAAGGAATAATCTATCACCTCATCATCACCGGAGAAAAGCGCGGGAAATGCCTTTGCCGTTGTGCCGACTTCCATTTTCGTCTCTCCGTTTTCAAGAGACAGCTCTGCACGGGCAAGCGTACTTGTGTTCGTGAAAGAAATATAAAGCGGATACCATGCGTCGCCGTAGCCTTTTTCTGCCGCTGTTCCGTGGACAGCCTTGAACACCACGAGATATTCCCCCGGGTTTTCAATCTGTGTTTTTCCGAAAGTCTCCGTCACGCCGGTTGTTGCTTCTGCGCGGTAAGTATCTGCCGCTCCACCGTAAAATTCGTTGTCGGTCACAAGCTTTGCCGCAAGATTTGCTATGTTATCCTCGGTAGCCGGCATGATATAAAGCTCTACTTTCGCCGCGCGGTTACGCGAATAACCCGTTGTCGATATTTCATAATTTCCTGCTGCGGGGATTTTTACCTTAAACGCAAGATATGAATTGTCCTCTATTCCTTTCCATACAATCTGTGAAAGGCTTGCAGTTGCGCTTGGAAGTCCTATTGTCGGATATTCATCGCTGATGTTTGAAACAGCATGGAATATCCAGTTTCTGTATTCCGTGTATTTCACAAGCTCATGAAGCTTTTCTGCAGTATCCCCCGGATATATATCCTGCCTTAAATCAATCTTGAAGCTTAACGGATACTCAACCGAGCCTTCCTCGCCTACGCTTACCGCCACGGCGTCTGTTTCGTGGACGATGCCTCGGATACGCACCCTTGCCTTGATTTCCGCAGTACCCACACCTGCGCCTATAAGCTTCTTTCCGTCATCATCAAGCTCAATTACATTATCGGCAGTCTGGCTTACTATTTCATAGCCTACAATCTCGCCTGCGGAAAGAAGTGTTCTGTCCCTCTGCTCAAGGCGTATAACCGGCACAAGCTCTCTGCCTATGCTTCCTATTGAAGGAGCATAGAGATATGCACTGATAATATTATAGTCTTCGCTGACGAAAATTTCCGTTTCCTTTACATATGCGCTTCCGTCAATCAGAATGAGCGTTTCAATGGTTGCGTTTCCCTCTCCGATTGCTTTAAAGGTTTTTCCGTCATCACATATTTCAAGAATATCGCGGTCGTCCTCAGCTACGCTGTGCGCGATATATGCATCGCTCAGGTCAATCACGTTGTCTGCCGAGTTTTTCGCAACAACATTTGTGATGCCTGTGTATTCGCCCACGCCGATTTTCGGTTCGTCCACCGTTACCTCTGCATTTGCAATTCCGCCGGTTCCGACAAGCGTAATCGTATTTATAAGCACGTTCGGCGTTCCCGACTTCTTTTCGCTGTCGTTGCTCTCAATTATCATCAGATAGTCGGTATAGCCCTTTTCATAATCAAGCGAAGGCTCCGCCGTAAATGAGCCGATGTTCGTCTGCATAACCGGAGCTGCTGCACTTCCGTTGAAATCAGCCTTTGCGGCAAAGTTTTCATCGGACATATAGCTTTCGATATTGTCGCGGATGTTTGCATAGGTCATAGCCTCGTTATACGGAAGCATAAAGATTTTTGCAAGACCGCCGTTTGAATATGTATATCCGCTTGCGTCAATCGTATATTTTCCGGGCTTCGGCACCTTGATTTTAAACGCCGCCCAATCTCCCGCATCGCCCGAAAGACTAAGATAAAGCGAACCCTGCGCAAAAAACTTACCTGCGCTGTTCGTGTGAGATGCGGTTGCAGCAACCAACCCCCACGGGCGCATTACGCCGTAATCCTGATAAGGGAAGCTTTCGGTAAACGTCTGCTCATTCACTTCCGGAACACCAATGCCCGTCGATGTAAGCGAATCCTCATATGCACCCGAGGTGAAAAGGTATGAATAACTGTTCACACCTGCATATCCTCCGTCGGCATATACCGTCACCTCTGCCACTGCCGACGCCGAGGTTTCGTTCAGCGTTCCCGTCACGCGGACCCTCGCTGTTCCTTCTGCCTTGGCATAGACATTTCCGTTGCCGTCGGAGACGAGAACTCCGTCCTTATCCTCGGCAATTTCGACCGTGACCTTTCCAGTGGAACCGTCTATAACCCTATCGCCGTTTTTCCATATCACGCCGGGAACTATTTTGCTCCCGACCATGACAGGAGAAACAGACGGCTCGATATCCGTTACCTTTACAACAGGCACAAGCTCAAAGCTGTTGATGTAAGCATCAAGACCGGCATTTGTTCCATTTTCCAGACTGATTACAAGGTAATAATTGCCCGCGTCAATGCTTACTGCACTTCCGGAAAATGCAGCCGGACTTGTATAATCCTTTGTCTGACTTTCTGTAAAAGACGCCTTTAGCAGATATGTGTATTCATCCGGAAGAGTTCTGTTATTCTCTGTAAATGCAGGTTTTAATACATCGACAGCCCACGCCGTCGAATTACCCGGGTCGCTTTCAAAATCCCATTTTTTTGATTTGCCGTCTGCATTAATATAGCTTTTCCCATTCACTGCTTCGGAAACCAGTGCTATATGGTAATTGGCAGCCGCTCCATTAGGTGCAATATTGATTTTAGGTATATATTCTCCGGGTTCCGGAACATTTATCTTTAACGTCAACCCATTCACGCCCGGATTAGAATTTGAAGCCTTCTGAAGCCAGCCAAAGATACCATATTCCGTCAGGGATGGCACGTACCTTGTGTCAACCGTGTCCTTATAGAAACCGTAAGTACCGACATACGACCAATCACATCCTTCTTCTTGGTCATCATTCCCCATTCCTTTAACAGCCAGTTCCCTGTCTACCCCTCCGAAATAAGAACTGGAATACAACTTTTCTTTGTTGCCTCTTGCTTCATCAGATGCTTTTTCTTCTTCCGTAATTTCCTCTCCCGCGCCGGAGAGAGTAAATTCATATACGAGAACTCCATCCGCGGCTCCGCCGGCTGCAAACGCAACGCTCGGAAGCATTCCGGCAAGAAGTGCCAACGTTAAAAACATCGCCAATATTCTTTTCATACACTATCTCCTTTCACCGTATTTCAAATGTGTATATGTGTTCTGCTTTTATTATAGCGGAGAGAACGACCTCTCCGCTACAGGTAAATTATTCTGCGTTTGATACTGTTATCTCGTTTCCGGTGATAAGCGAATATGTTTCGTCTGTGTTCTTGACAATCGCATAACCCTTATATTTCCCGTTTTTGTCTGCAACAACACTGAACTGGCTTCCCGGTGCAGTCATGGCAATTCTGTTATCACCAAACATAATGCCTTTTTCTACAACCTTGTTGTCAAAGCCGACAAACTCTGCCATAATTCCCTTTTCGCTTCCTACATCAAAGCTATCTGTGATTATCTTCATTACAACAGAAACAAATGAGTGTTCTTCATATTCTGCCGTAACCGTGCAGGTTTCCCATGCTTTGAAGGTATACTTCTTATCAATGCTTACTATCTCGGAGGTACCGTCAAGGTTTGTCTTTTTCCAGCACTTGAACGGATTGCCACTTTCATCTGCAACATCTGCTGTACATGTGACCGAGGTGCCGTAAGGAACAGTTTTATCTTTACCGTTGACCTTTACGGTAACATTATCCGGCTGCGTTTTGTTGTCGTACTCTGCAACATAGATGTGTTTTTCACCGTACGGCTTCCATTCCGAAAAACTGCCATAGCCTGCCATTGAGAGTTCCGTAGGCTTTTCACCTATTGCGATAAGCTGACCGTTTGCGTTGTAATACTCGGCATTTTCTTCTGTAGGACCTTCGCTGTCATATACTGCTATGAGATAATTTGTTCCACTATCGTCCGGAACATAGTTTGTAATAACGTTTGTCCACGAGACAATTCTCTTTTTAGCGGTAAGTCCCTTTGCCCAGTAGAGGAAGCTCTCTCCGGCACGGTTCTGTTCCGGTGCAGTGATGTCGTAGTAGCCTTTTTCGTTCTTTTCTACAGTTATGCTCTCGCCGTCAGAAGTAAACGATGCCACTGTCGGAGCCGTGTATTCGTAGTCGTCCTGTTTATTAACAGTAAACGCTGCATCAAGAGCAGTGTCAAGCTCTCCGACCTTTTCAATCTCGAAGCTGTTGATGTAGGGCATGTATTTGTTGCTTCCGTCTTTTGCTATAAGAAGATAATATTCTCCCGCTTTAAGTGCAACCGTATCTGTTCCCGACAATGATACAACACTATCCGTTGTCACTTTATTTGTGTTTACAGATTTGAGTGTTCCAGAAAGAGCAAGCGTAATCTCACTGCGCAAATCCTTTCCGCCTGTCAGACTTGCTTGTAAAGTAGTTAGTGCATAGTAAACACTATCGCTTATTGTGACCAGATCGCTTACCGTATCGCAAAAATCATACGGGTAATCATTTGTATGGAGTCTTCCGTCTATGGCTTTATCTATAATACATGCATATACTGTTCCATCAGCCATACACGGCAAGTAATTCAACGCAGTTGTATATTCTCCATCGGCAGGTACATTAATTTCAAAAACGATGCCATCCGAACCAAGCGTTGCGTGGCCATCCGCTGAATACCACCAAAAGCCATAGTTCGACAACTGGCTGGAATAAGTATCAGTTGCCGTGTAAAGTCCTCTTTCCCCGATGTAGCTCCACTCGCTGGTTCCCATTCCTTTTTCTATTAATTTTGTATTTGATACATCTGTTTCTCCGTAAAGCACGCTGTTATAACGATCAGCTGTCTCTCCGGCACCTGCGAGCGTAAATTCATACTTTGTTACCGGAAGCTTCTCAAGCTCAAAGCTGTGGATGTAAGGCAAATATCGGTTTGTAGCGCCTGCTATAAACAGATAATACGTTCCTGCATCGAGCGTTATCGGCTCGCCCGCCAGTGCTACAGCATCGCTTGATGTCGGAACAGTTTTCTGTTTTGTCACTTCACCCGAGAGCAAAAATGTCATTTCTGCGGGCTTACTCTCTCCGGCTTTCAGGCTATTAGCAAGGTAGCCTGTGCTTGTGTTCGCTGTACCATTTGTGTCGACTGCTGTGGTTGTTTCAAAATTGTATGCCCAACTATTGCCGCTGTATTGTTTTCCGTTTATCGCATCATCGATAATATATGCGTGAAGCGTTCCTTCGGATTCATACGGCAGATATTTGATCGTCGGGATATATTTCCCATTTTCGGGGATTACAATCTTAAACGTAACGCCGTAGGAACCTAACGATCCGATACTGGAAGAATTTCCGTACCACCAAAATCCATCTGGTGTGAGCTGGTTCTTATATCTCAGATCCGTCGAGCCATAGGTTCCACTTGCGCCGGCAAAGCTCCAGTCATCGCCGGCTTCTGTACTATCGTTTCCCATTCCGAATACTATTGCTCTTTTCTCCATCCCAAGAACGCTGTTATAATAGTTTTTTTCCGAATTATTAGCTATTGAATTATCCGAAGCCTTTTCTTCTTCCGTAACCTCCTCTCCCGCGCCGGAGAGGGTGAATTCATATTTATAAACCGTATTTCCTGTTTCTGCATCTGCCGCTGCGAAAGCAGCCGGCAGAAGCGCGATAACCATTGCGATTGCCAGGATAATTGATAATAACTTCTTCATTTTGTTTTTCTCTCCTTTAAATTTAAAACGTTTATCTTTATTTTAAAATATATCCTGAGTTCATTCAATGCAATTTTATTGTAAATTCGTCCCATTTTCCCTTTACATGATATAACTTTTCTGATATAATTATTTTGACAACTACCGGGAGGTGAAATCTTGGACAGAGTAATTCCGAAAATAATCTCGCCTAAACTCCACTATTCTGACATATTCCCTTTAAATATCCGCATTTTGCTCAGGCGCACTCCTTTCGGTAATGGGCTTCACTGCCACGACTGCACTGAGCTGTGGTACTTGCTAAGCGGCAAAGCCGTACAGAGAATCAATGATAAAACATTTATTCAAACTCCGGGAACCTGTGTTACGGTTCCGCCTTTTGTTCTGCATGATCTCGATACTTCCGTTTCTTCGGATACGCCGCTTTTTGTGCAAATAAATATTTACGACCACTATATACGCCGATGCGGACATGATTTCTGTTCATATTGTGATGGTAAAGTATATTTTAACGGAGCCTTTCTGCCTGTATTTCAGAAATTCTCATCTCAAAAGATGGATATTGCAAGTGGTCTTATGCATAAAATAAGTGATGAATTCAATTTGGACGCAACTATTGATTTTGATAAAATACTCAGTCTGTTCGTGAGCTTTCTCGAGCTTCTGGAAGGAGATAAATCCACCCTCAGGCTAACCCCTTCCATGCTGAATCGCATAAACTCCATCTTGGACGCTGCAGTATATTTAGACAAGCATTACTCAGAAAATATTACAATTGACCACCTATGCCGGATTTCAAACATGTCAAAATCCCGCTTTTCAGAATACTTCAAGCAAATCACAGGTGTTTCAGCAATGTATTATCTTAAATGTCTCAGATTGATAAAGGCGCGCAAGCTTTTTCTGCTGAGAGGAAAAGACCTTGCTTCAGCCGCAAGAGAGACAGGTTTTTATGACACCGCTCATCTTTGCCATGCTTTCAAGGAACATTTTGGAGAAACTTTGTCAGAACAAAAAAGGAACATTCAGGTAAAAGAACAGCTAATTGACAGAGAAATCCGCCCATACTATTCAAAGCTCCGAAAGCACCGGGAAATTTCAAAAAGTCAGGAGCAAGGAACATAACCCGGAGGTGATGTCGGCCTGTGTCCAAAATATTGGGCGAGAAAACAAAACAGTGCCATCTGCGCATAGCGCAAACGACACTTCGTAAACTCTGATAACTGTGATTTCTCTATGGAAACCTTGAAACTTATATGCTTATTATATCAGAAAACCTCATTATAGTCAATTCATTTGCAGAAGAAAGGGCAATTTGTTGGTTATTAAAAGTCATTCATACAGATTTCCGGTTTTGAAACATACAGATTTTACAGTTCTAAATCAAAGAATTTTTCAATTCTTTCTGCATTCTTCAGTGACAAACCGGCTTCTGTGGCAAAGTCAGTCCATTTAGATATAGCTGACCTTACCCGCTCAATATACTTCTCTGCTTCAGCCTTCTTGATACCGGCTTTCTCGGCAACCTTTATAAAATCGTCTGTCGTGATTTCATCTGCCTTCCCGTTTATAAGCATCTGATGTGCATTTACCCATGTGCTGCTTTTGCTGTACGAGAAGGTCATATCATATGCCGGAGATAAACGCCATACACCCTTTTTATCCATCAGGAAAGTGATATTCTTGGTATGATCGTCATAGTTCTTTGCATATTCATTAAAAAGCATTCTTTTGTACAACTGCACAAAATCAATATGCGGCAGCTTCAACTGCCTCATAACACCGAATGCGTCTTCATAAGAATACATTCTCGGAGAATTAAAATCCATATGCGCAATAGCACATAAGCTCTGCATATGAAGTTTTTCTCCTTTAATGCCTTTGCGGTCAAATCTTTTTGTCATAAAATGCGCTCTGCCGTTTTCTTTAAATAACCGACATTCGCTCATTTTTATGCCTGCAGCCTTAGCCATAAGGTAATATGCATATTCAATTCTTGTATATTCCTTATTATCGGGTTCTTTATCCTTGTCTTTATTGTTTGCAATATCGTCAAATTTCAGCAGCCAATATTCAAATCCTTTGCCGGCGCTTATTTGTCCCGAACGCACAACATTTGTTTCCGGGTTCAATGCAATAAGCGTTTTCGCTCTTGCACCGCCAACAGATGAACTCCCCTGCATTAACTGTGCTATCATGTTGTCGTCATACTTTATATTCAGATTTTCTCTTTCAGACAAGATATCCGATGCAAGCTTTGTAAGTGCATCAATATCAATTTCATCGTTTACATCTATGATATTGGTTGAGGGTTCATATTCCAGCGCACCCATACCTCTTTGACCTGTATAACACAATTTCTCAAGAGTAGTTAAACTGTCTTCCGTTCTTCCTTGATTTTCCAGATAACGTTTAATAACAATATTACCGAATTTATCAGGCAGAGAATCTGCAAGCAATCCAGGCAAACCGCTAAAGGTTATTTCCGGCAAAGTAGGGAACGAATAGGTTATATCAGATAACGGCATTCTAAGCGGCGAAACCTCAATACCGCTCGGAATAAAATTCTCATCATATTGAAAGCCTATCAACCCGTTATCCTGTCTGTGGAGATAGCCGATTGTTGTCCCCCACATTTTTACTTTAACCGTTCTTATATCCATAATCTATACCTCTCATTTATCTTCTTCCCAAATCCATTTTGATTTCAGATTAGCAGCATTTGATTTAACTCGCTGCCTTGGAGCCTTTTTCTCAAATATCGCCTTGAAATCCGGCTGTGCTTCAGGAATTAGTATATCCATATTCTGTGTTAACCCCAAGCCGTTCAGGATTTTTATATAATTTGAAAATATCGAATCGTCACCGTTCTCAATACGAGCTACAGTACTGGCAGAAATTCCGCATTTATGTGCGAGTTCCGATTGCGTAATATTTAATGATATTCGATACTGTTTAATCCTGGCACCAAGTTCTTTTATAATAGCCTGTGCGCCTTCATTTCCGCTTATTGTCATCCTATCACCCAATTTCTTAATTTATCAAACTTGCATAATTAGCATAACATAATATTCTTAATTTGTCAAGTTTGATAAATTAAGAATCCCAACAAACAAAAAGAGGTGCCACCGAAGTAACACCCCTCAACTAAACTATGCCGCACTCCTGTTAAGCTTCCACATACCGCGACCGGTATGAAGGAAGTGTGCAGGATTGCACTGCAAGGTCTGGCGGATTTTCTCTCTCCACCATTTATTTGTTCTTGTCTTTTTATGGTCTGCAAGCTGCTCGTAAAGATATGAAAGTCCGCCTTGTAGCCTTCGGGAATGGAAATATTAAATTTCACATCAACGCAAGAAGTTCTGCGATTGTATCAACGGTCACCTCATACGTTCGACCGTCAATTGTTTTCACTCTCGGATCTCCGGCAACAAACGGCAGCACCCCGCGTTCACAAAGCTCTACGCGAAGCGTATATGGCTTCTCAGCCTTGCAGACAGGTATTTCCTTAAATTTCTCAATTGCCATTTTTGTACATTCCGCAATTTTACTATGCGCCTTCTGCTTCGGGATAAGCATAGCGCCATTCCAAGTCATGCCGCGTTTAACCTCGCAGGTAACGGTATCAGGCAAAAATGCGTGAACCTCTTCACACAGCTTGTCATCTCCGGAGACCATGATAACAGGCTTTCCGAGCTCACCGACACCGAGCGCATCAATTCTTGCCTCTCCGACCTTTTCTCCGTTCAACCAATA
>JAFQVE010000596.1 GCA_017408185.1 Oscillospiraceae bacterium
ATTGTTCTTTGTCTTTCTCTTATATCACTTTAAGTTCCAGTGGTTCAAGTATAATCGTTTTCTCTTCGCCTTTTGAAATAACTTTCACAACAGCCGGTACATCATAGTCGGTATTGAGAAGATATATCTTCCCGCCCTCATACACGGCATAGCGCACGCGCTCATCACGGAGGCTTCTGCTAATGGCAAAACTTCGTTTTGCACTCGAAGCCTTTACCGTGATTTCGCTGTAATTTATACCCACTTGGCGCTTAAGGCGACTTTTCCAAACAAGAACATTTTACCTCTTAAATTACTTTTTTGTGTAATCCAATATACGCTTTATCAGCACTGCAACCTCTGCTCTTGTCGTGTAGTCGGTTGGTGCGATGAGACCTGATTTGCCGTTTACGAGGTCTGCACCGACAAGTGCGGAGACTGCGTCGCGTGCGTATTCCGCAACAGTATCGAAGTCCTCATAATTCGGTTCGTCGAAATCACCTAACCCTACATTTAATGCGGTTAGGGCGCGGTAGACTATAACCATCATGTCCTGCCTTGTGATGGTATTACGCGGGGCGTATTTGTTATCGCCGATACCGTTAACTATACCTGTGTTGCGTGCAATTGCAAGCTCAAATGCGAAGTAATCACTTGCAGATACATCTACGAAGTTCTCAGTATTCTCGCTTTCAAGCTCGAACGCACGAACAAGAAGCAGGGCAAAGTCTGCGCGGGTGATGTTCGCAGCGGGACTGAATGTACTTGCCGTTGTTCCCTTGATTACTCCGTCAGCCGCAAGGCTGTTTATCGCATCAGCCGCCCACGTGTGATTTTCAAGGTCGGTGAAACGGAGATACTCCGCTTCACCCGACTCGTCGGGTGCGGTTTCTCCATCGTCAGTTTTGTCCTCATCCAAGGCTCCCTCTTCGAGGGAGCTGTCGGCATCGCCGACTGAGGGAATTTCCGGTGCAGCACCACCTCCGCCTCCTCCGCCACCGGAGGATGTGCCCTCACCTGAAGCGCCGGAATTTTCAGTTGAAGGTGTTTGGATTGTATCAGACGGTTTTGACGTTGTTGAGCCATAGACCGTTACCGTGAAGTGAACTGTCGTTTCGCGGCCGTAGTTATCTTGTGCAGTAACTGCGAAGTGATTTTCGCCGACCTGCGATGCATCAGGCTTCCATGTCACAACACCCGTTTCTGAATTCAGGCTTGCGCCACGTGGAAGCGTCGTGCCAATAAACACTACTGACGGTGTGCCTTCTTCAATCGGACTATTTGCGCTTACTGTCACATTCACACTGTTTCCGGCGCTGGTTGTGACATTTTCAATCGGAGAGAGCTGTGGAGCATTATCTTCTTCAAATGACATCGGAATGTATGCTTTCTGTCCTTTTGCTATATTATAAACATATCCTTTGTCAATCTCGTTCTTATCCTTATGTCCGCGAATCAACGAAACCGCGCCGATATCAATCCTGATATTTTCACTATCGATTTTTCGAGCAGACTCAATCAGATATACTGCATTCTGAGCTCCGTCATTTTCTATGTGAACAAATTTGCCCGAAAGCAGCTCTGGATTATCACATTGCATATTCACATCAATATAGTTTTCAAGAGAAAGCTCGGTTTGATAGTTCCTGACAGTTCCCGTATACGAGCCGACAGCTCCAGTTGTGACACCGTCCGCCGATATTATATCTCCATCGTTTACATAACGTAAAAGCTCATTTTCCCCATTTACGCTATACACTGCAACGAAGCCGCGGAATTTAAAGACATCATTTCCGTTCGCAGCACTGTCTTTAACTGTGTACGTAACGCTGTTATCCGTTGCGTAAGCGACATAGTCAACTCTTCCGTTTGTATGCGTTACCTTAACCGCCTTTACCGCTTCGCCTGTTGCGACATTTCCAGCAACCTCGACCGGTTCAATATTACTCAGATAGCGCTCATTCTTATACGGTTCAAGAACTGTTGTAAACAGAGTGTCAAGCTCTTTTCCGTTTGCACTCTTTCTTTGAACAAGCATATACTCAAGAGTTCGCGGCATCTCAATATTATGCTTCTTTTCCGGAACAGGACCGCTTACAAACGCAACCTCGTCCGCAACAAAGTCGTTCACCTGCGTCATACGCAAGCGTATTCCTTTGCCTTCTTCAACAGACTTGCGGTAATCCGTTATTTCAAAATCAGCTGCAAATATGCTCTCGGGAGTTGTATCCCGACGTACATTTGTAAGCCATGTGTATCCGCGCGGATATTTTGTTGTATAATCAAACGAATCCTTCGCATCAGGGTCCGCACCGTATTCTGTATTCACTCCGGCATAAGTGCCGCCTTCCTGAGTAATCATCTCAAGCCCTTGTGCCGCTACCACATTTCCCGACTGAGCATGGAAGCTGTACGTGTGAGTCTTTCCACCCGTTACACGGAAAAAGTCAACTCCATAAGAAATATCGTCATCAACCTTGACCATAATGACACTTCTTCTGTAATTATCGGTGTTCTTATATGCTCCGGAGGCATCAACATCAACAAGCTTCACGTTTTCGGAGTCGTCAAAATGGAGTGGATTTCCGTTGAGAACACTTCCGTCCTGATCCTTTTCATCCACAAGGACTGTATTATGAGAGATCGATGCTCTTACCCATTCAAGTCTCTGCGGATTCGTGCCGGTATCAGTCGGATAACCAAGCTCGGGAGCAAGGTTCAGTCCGCACGCCTCCATACCGAGATTGAGAGCATCCCTGTGTGAATGACCGCCTTGATTTCTTCCAAAGTACATCCAGAAGTCTCTCTGATTATTATTTGCATCGGCTACATTTGCAGAGGTATAATTTTTACCGTCACGCAACACTGCGAAGCCATAGCCGCTCAACATCTCACTTTCGGGCTCTGCATCTTCATCGACAAGCGCAATTATATCATCCTCAAGCTTTTCCGGGTCATTTGCAA
>JAFQVE010000597.1 GCA_017408185.1 Oscillospiraceae bacterium
AATGCCATCCTTTCTCAAATACTATTGAGGATTATACACTATAATCATATTTATGTCAAGCATGGAGCAAAAGCGATATATGCTATTCAAAAAATCCGATAAGCTTTTTATAATCCGCCTTACTGATTGAATAATCCGCAACAGGAAGCCTGCTCATATGCATCCCACAGCGGTCTGCTGTATAATCATCAGAGACAAAAGCATATCCGTCAAAGCCGTTTACCGTTATGTAAATTCCTCCCGGAAACTCATAATTGACTCCGTCCTCTGTTTTCTGCATCGGCCTGTTCTCTATATTCGTCAGTATTATCTTCTCTGCAACATCATAGAATTCATCAACTTCGACGCCCAACATATCCGGGCTTTTGTGGAGCCTGACACGCTCTGCCGCTTCGCGCTCGACGCCGAGATATTCGGCAAGCGTTATAGTATCACGCTCAAAAATCACCCACGAATTATCTATAAGAAGCTCCTTTGAAGTCGGTGTCGCGTTCTGATATCCGCAATCTCCAAAATTCGTCGTATGCTCTTCAAACGGCACCTCGCCACCTTCCACAGCTTTGACGAGCTCACCGTCGAATGTGCCGCAGCGCGGAGTAAGCTCACTTATCACGCCGCTATCACGATAGAGCGCACTGTCAATAAACGCCATACGCACTGTTTCACATCCGATTATTTCCTTGTTTTCCACATCACCCGAGCAGGACACAAGAAGCAACAGACACATCAGGACAAGAACCGTTTTTTTCATAGTAAAAACCTCCTTTTGTCTTTTAGACAAAAAAGGAGGTTTAAAAGTTTTACTTATTTTTCCTTTTTTAGGTTGAGAAGCAGAATTCCTCCGCAGATGAGAACCAGCGCGATTATAAGATTGATCACAAGCACTCCACCTGCACCGGGGAAGAAAATTTCCGAGAGAAGCGCGCCGAACACGGGAATCATAAAGCTGTATACAGTTACCTTCGAAACAGGGTTGAACTTTAGAAGCACACCCCAGAGCGAATATGCAATTGCAGAAAGGAACGCAAGATAAATGAGCATTCCGATAGCTTCCGCGCTTCCGAGATCTATTCTTCCTCCGCACAAAAACGCACCTGCCGCCATTATTATTCCACCGGCGGCAAACTGATAGCCGCTGATGATGACAGGATCCTCATCATTTGAATATATCTTGATAAGCGTCGATGACATTCCATAGCATATCGTTGAGAAGAAGACGAAGCCTTCGCCGAAAAACGACATTTTCAGGTCAAGCCCGTTCATATTGATGAGAATAATCCCTGCAAATCCGACAATGCAGGCAACGATCTTTTTCGCCGTAAGCTTTTCCTGACGGAACAGAAGGCTTGCTATAAGGATTGAGCAAAAAACGTTACAGCCGCTTATGACCGCCCCCTTGACGCTTGTGGTATTTGCAAGACCTATATAGAAAAATATGTATTGCAGAATCGTCTGATAGAGGCTTATATACATAACCTTGCCCCAATTTTTCTTCTGCGGCACGAGCACCTTGCGCCGCGCAATGCTATAGATGATTATCGTCAGAATTCCTGCGAGAGCAAAGCGCAGACCTGCAAACAGGATGGTTGACGGAACATCTCCACTTCTGAGCTTTATCAGCTCATAACCGATTTTAATTGCAGGGCTCGCACTTCCCCAGAGCGCACAGCAGAGAAGCGCCGCCAGAGCTACAAACCACGGATTTGTAAAAAGCTTGTTTGTTTTGTTTTCCACGAAAAATACCTCTTTTCTTTTCATTCCAATATATCCTACCACAAATCCCAAAAAACAGCAAGGCAAAAAAGAGAGTTACAGCAATTTAAAATTGTTTTTGCGGCTTTCCAGCACGCCTTCGTTTCTCAATTTGCTGATTTCGGCAGAAAGACCGCTTCTGTCCACCTCGAGATAATCAGCAAGAGCCTGTCGGTCATATGGAATTTCAAAGCATCTGCCGCCGGCTCTTTTTGCCTCAAAAGCAAGGTAGGCAAGCAGCTTTTCGCGCGTTGTGCGCCTCGACATAACCTCAATTTTCTGATGAAACGCAAGATTTTTCATCGCCATCACCTTCATCAGATTGTATATAAGCTGTCTGTGAAAATCACACGCATTGTCACACGGGTGGGTTATACGCATATTGTCGATAAGCATAACCTCGCATTTCTCACTCGCCACAACATCCACAGGCATCGCCTCAACTCCTGCGCAGGCAAATGACTCACCGAATATCTGAGGCGGAGCAACGCTTCCGACAATGCTTCTGTTTCCAAACCAATCCATGCGCATTATCTGCGCACTTCCCGAAAGCATTATGCCGACATATTTTGCCGCATCCCCCTCCGATATTATATTTTCCCTTTTCCCGAATTCTGTAACTCTTGCACCAAGGCAGGCGAGCATTGAAAAAAGTCCGCTTTCTTCAAATCCCGCAAACAATGGGCAGCTTTTTAAGACGCCATAATATTTTTTCACCAAAACTCTCCTTTTGTTGAAAATTCAACATACATTTATTTTTGATTATACTATAATATATCCATAACATCAAGGAGGAAATTAACTATGATAAGAAAAATAATAAAGATAGATGAAGACAAATGCAACGGCTGTGGCCTCTGTGCCGCTACGTGCCACGAGGGCGCCATCGAGATGATTGGCGGCAAGGCACGCCTTACGCGCGAGGACTATTGCGACGGTCTCGGCGATTGCCTGCCTGCGTGTCCGACAGGTGCAATCTCCTTTGAAGAGCGCGAGGCGCCTGCCTATGATGAGGCGGCAGTGCTTGCTGCAAAGCAGCAGAAGTCGCCTGCAAAGCTTCCCTGCGGCTGCCCGGGTACAAACTCAAAGGTTATAAAACGGGACGCCACGCCCGCTCCTGTTTCTTCCGCTGTGCCTTGCACAAGCCGGCTTTCGCAATGGCCTGTGCAGATAAAGCTCGTGCCGGTCAACGCCCCTTATTTTGACGGAGCAAAGCTTCTCATTGCTGCAGACTGCACGGCATATGCCTATGCGAATTTCCACAATGAATTCATCCGCGGCCACATAACGCTCATCGGATGCCCAAAGCTCGACGAGGGCGATTATGCCGAAAAGCTTACTCAGATCATTGCAAACAATGATGTAAAAAGTGTGACTATTGTGCGGATGGAGGTCCCTTGCTGCGGTGGAATTGAAAACGCGGCGAAGAGAGCGCTTCAGGCCAGCGGAAAATTCATTCCCTGGCAAGTCGTTACAATTTCAACCGATGGCAGAATACTCGATTAAACAAACAAAAACGAGCCTGTTGCAAAAAAGCACCAGGCTCGTTTTCTTACTTTTCTGTCTTTTCCTCGACTTTCGCCATTCCGCTCTGCGCTCCGCATACGGGGCAGCAGAAGCCCGGGATATCCGGATCAAACGGAGTTACATATCCGCAAAAGCGGCATTCTCCCGGATTTCTCTTTATTCCGGGCTGCGTTGTTTTATTTTCTTCAAGCACCATTTTTCATACCTCATTTCAGCAATTTAATATTCAAGCCATATTTACAGGCTTTAATGCGTAAGCAAAAGCATTGCAACAAACAGGAAAGCTATTACCCATGAGCTTCCCTTTATTTTCTTTATATCTCCGCAGAATATAGAAAATCCACATTTTTCTACCTGCCGTACCGCAGTCTCCTCAAAAGTTTATTGATTTATTATAACACATTTTCAGCATTTTTCCAGCATCTTATTGAATTTTGTCGAAAATACACGTTTGAGGTTCAGCCTTTCCCGGCTTGGTTTCTCATTGCGTTGACAACAAAATCCACCGATGATATAATAAAAAAACAATAATTCGGGATGTGATTTTATGAAAAAAACTATAAAGAAATGGTATTACAGGCTCGGTTTTCCAAATACCTGGGATGATAGCTTTGACAAGCTTCTTGACTCTGCCGCACTTGCGCCGTGCTCTATCGCGGAATATGACAATACAACAGCAGACAAGCAGAAAAATCTTTTGATGTATCTCTATTTCTGCGAAGAGCTTTCCGCAAAATACAGGGAGCTCGGCATCCCTGCTCCCGTGCTTTCCGACACACTCAGTGATGTCCTCATATGGGCAAAGGTTTATTTTGATATAAACGGAGAGCTCGGGCTCTCGGAGGTCAACTGGCTGCACCGCCATTTTTCGATGCGTCTTTTCCGTCTCGGCAGGCTTCAGTTCTGTATGGCCTGCGGAGAGCTTGAAATACACATACCGAGCGGAGAAGCGATGACACAGGAAAAGTGTTGCGAATCGCTCATTCTTGCAAAAGCCTTTTTCGCAAAGCATTTTCCCGATTTTGAATATGACAGATTCACCTGCCATTCGTGGCTTCTTGATGAAACTCTCCTCCGCTTTGTAAGCGAGGATTCAAACATCTCAAAATTCATGAAAATGTTTGAGCTAAAAAGCCGCGAGGAATCCGACGATGCTCTTAAATATGTGTTCCGCTTTGATGCCACGCGCGAAAACCTTTCGCGCTTCACCCCCGAAAGCAGACTTGCAAAAAAGCTTTATGATCACATCCAAAACGGCGGAAAGCTTTATTGCGTTCTCGGTGAAATAAAGGTATAACACACAACACCTGCCGCATAATATTGCGGCAGGTGTTTTCTATTTTCGGTGAGTTATACTATCAAGTGCAACAGTTAAAGAAATTGAAAGTTCATATAAATCTCTGGTAGAATAAAGTTACCACACAATAAACCACAAGGAGAGAAATATATGAACTACAAACATCTTACCATAGAAGAACGCTGTTGTCTACGGGAATATTACATAAAAGGATACAGTTATCGAAAGATAGCGGAACTAATCGGAAGAAATGTCAGCAC
>JAFQVE010000075.1 GCA_017408185.1 Oscillospiraceae bacterium
GAACTTTATGCAGGAGATATGGCATATCTTATTGCAAAGCCCGCCCTTGCTTCCGGACGTATTCTTTCGGCAAGTGCGGCAGTTTCAAGCTTCAAATCGCTTGATGAGGATGTTGCAACAGTAGAGGATAATCTTCTTATAACCCATAAGGCGGGAACTGCTCGGATTGAGGTTACAACAATCTTCAACGGAGTGACCAAAACCGGAATATCCGAAATTGAGATTAAGGAAGCAGGAATAAGCTCTGTTACAATAACTGCAGGCGGAAGTGAAACCATCCGTCTGACTGATAAAGGGCTTACGGACACCGTTCTGCTTAAGGTCTTTGCGTATGATAATGTAGGCAATGAAATTAACTTGAAGGATGCAAAAATCACCGCAACTGAAAGCTCTGAAACAGTTGAGCTCGACGATGATCTGAACATTTATCCGGTGAGCGAGGGGGAAGCGGAATTCGATGTGACAGTAAAGCTTTCGAACGGAAGAATACGTCAGGCAAGTAAAAAACTCAGAGTTGTTTACGGGAAAAGCAAGGCAACATATTTTACCGAAGAAGAAGCAATAAATGCGCGTGAAAACTATAAACAATACGATTGGGTAAAGAGTGAATATGCCTCATATATCACAAATGCAGATTTTTATATTGAGCATCTTGACACTCTCTATGATATGATTCCGTCACAGGGGGTTCCGCGCGCAATTTGCGTTGGAAACTATGACGATCCGTATACATATACCTGCCGTTACTGCGGTTGTGACATAATGGCAAAGTATGGACAGTTCTCATGGCAACACAATCCTCTTGCGCGCCCGTGGAAGAGCCAGTGTCCGGATTGCAAACGTCTTTTCCCGAGCAATGACTTCGGCTCATTCTATAAGCTCGGACTTAACGAATACGGCGAATTTGACCGTCAGCGCGCGCTTGAAGCACATCGTAAAATGCTTCTTGAAAAGGGGCTTATCGACACGAGTGTTACCGCACCCGGCGAAGTGTGGAGTGCGTCATGGCTTAAATATTATGGCTACGGTGTAAAAGGAGGATACCTTTATAACGAACTGTATGAAAATGACAATTTGAAAGAAGTTAAGACACTTAACGGCGGTCAGGGATTACGTCCGGGAGAAGCTCAGGAAACATGGGGCGTTGACGACGGACAGGGCTATGCTCCGCATGATGAGAACGGAAAGCCGTATTCATATATGCTGGATGGTGAAGTGCTTATAGAGCGTCATACGTATATTGCTGTATATAACCACTTTGGATTGTGGAGAAAGCACGGTGATGACAAGGGACGTGCCGGTGTTATCAGAAATGCCATCAGATATTGCTCGTATGCATACTTCCTTACGGGAAATGTTAAGTACGGAAGAGTTGCTGCAATACTGCTTGACCGCGTGGCTGATTTCTATCCGGATTACGATATCGCATTCTGGAACGAGGATTTTGAATACGGAAATACCGAAGGCGGACTTGACACAGGTAATATCGTGGGCTGCATATGGGAATGCGAGGAAATAGTTCATATAATGAAAGCTTATGATATGGTCTATGATATGTATGAGGATGAATTTGTATTAGAGTATCTCAAAAACAAATCAGAAAGCATACGTATGAAGCATACAAAGAATTCAGCTTCACAGATACGCACGAACATTGAAGATGGAATACTTCGCCCTGCGCTTGAGAGTCTTGTAGACTGCTCGGTGTCCGGTAACTTCGGACTTCCGCAAGAGGCAAATGCGGTTGCCGCAGTCGTTCTTGACAGCATGCCTGAAACTGCCGAGTGGCTTGATTATCTCTA
>JAFQVE010000598.1 GCA_017408185.1 Oscillospiraceae bacterium
ACTGCCATTACCGACAGCAGAATAATGCTTATAAATTTTTTCATTTGTAAAACACACTCCTGTTTGTAGTTAAATAATATTATACGCTATTTCTGTTTCGATTACAAGTAAAATTTACCTTTTACACATCGTACATACTGTAAAGGCTGTGATACAGCCCTTGCTTTTCCATAAGCTCGTCGTGGCTGCCCTGCTCAGCAATGCCATCCTCGGTGAGAACGAGGATTTTGGATGCGTTTTTGATGGTGGTAAGACGGTGCGCTATGGTAAGGGTTGTTCTGCCCTTCGCAAGCTCGGAAAGAGATTGCTGAACAATATGCTCGCTTTCGTTGTCAAGCGCGCTCGTTGCCTCATCAAGAATGAGAACCGGGGGGTTCTTGAGGAAAACCCGCGCGATGCTTATGCGCTGCTTCTGTCCTCCGGAAAGCTTTACGCCGCGTTCGCCGACAAAGGTGTTGTACCCGTCGGGGAGCTGGGATATAAACTCGTGTGCGCCGGCAAGGCGTGCAGCGCGCTCTATTTCCTCGCGGGATGCACCGGGAAGCCCGTATTCGATGTTATCATAGACGGTTCCGGAGAAGAGATAAACATCCTGCTGGACAATTCCGATCTGAGAACGGAGTGATTTTGTTGTGACAGAGCGGATATCTGTGCCGTCAACAAAAATCGTGCCGTCTGTAACGTCGTAAAAACGCGGGATGAGGTTGCACAGCGTGGTTTTTCCGGCACCTGACGGTCCTACAAGAGCAACGTTTTCGCCCTTTTTAATATGCAGGTTTATTCCGGTAAGCACATTTTCACTGCTGTCGCCGTAGCGGAAGCTCACATTGTCAAACACTATGTCACCGGAGATGGACGGAAGGTCCGTAGCATCGGGAACATCCGATATTTCAACCGGCTCGTCAAGAACCTCGACAAAACGCTCAATTCCCGTTATGCCGCGCTGGAACTGCTCTGTAAATTCAACGATTCTGCGGATCGAGGTTAAAAGCGTTGAAACGTAGAGCAGATACGCCATAAAGTCCGGCGGGGTTATGCGCCCGTTCATCATAAAGAAAGAGCCGGCAACCACTACCACTATATACATAAGCCCATCGAAAAAACGCGTGGTACTGCCAAAGCCTGCCATATAGCGGTAGGTTTCCTTCTTTGTGTCGAGAAACTCATCATTTCCGCGTTCAAACTTTTCGCGCTCGATATCCTCGTTTGCAAAGGATTTTACCACGCGCACGCCGAGAAGCGAATCCTCAACGCTTGCATTTATTTCGCCGAGCTGATTGCGCGAGCGCTTGAACGCACGGCGCATACGGCGGTTAAAGCGTGTCGAACAGAAAATCATAACGGGGATAATGGCGAATATTATGAGAGTGAGCCATACGTCCGTCGCACATAAAATTGCAAATGAAACAGCAATCTTTATCCCTGCAATGAAAAACTCCTCCGGGCAGTGGTGTGCAAACTCTGTTATGTCAAAGAGGTCGCTTGTGATTCGCGTCATAAGCTGACCGACCTTGGTGTTGCTGTAATATGAATACGAAAGCTCCTGCAGATGCGAGAATAAGTCACGGCGCATATCAGTTTCTATCCTTGCGCCCATAACGTGACCTGTGTTCTGCATAAAGTAGTTTGCGATAACATCTATGATGCGGAGCGTGATATATAAAATTCCGACGGAGAGAATCGTTCGCGCGGTAAGTGCGTGGATATCGTTCATACCAAGCTCTGTAAGAAAACGGACGATGAGCGGAAGAACAATATCGCAGACCGTGGTAAGCATTGCGCAGAAAAGATCGAGCACAAGAATAAGCTTGTATTTTTTGAAATAGGGGATAAAACGAGAGAGAAGATATCCGGTGCTTTTCTTTGAAGTATTCATTGGTTTGTCTCCTCTTCTTCGTAAGCTGCTCTCCAGTCGCAGGTATACGTAAATGCGATTTCATCGCCGTTCTCCGGCTTGTACTGACTGTAGCCGACATCCGGGCTTTTTCCGTTCACGGTATAAAGCCAGCCGGAAAACTCGCCGCAGTCAAGCTCGTAAAGGTTCGATATTCCTTTTATGTAGGTTGAGCCGTATGCAGGAGTTTCGGAAAAGTCGAGATGAAGCTTTCTCTCGCGGACAGTGCGGGAGAGAATGTCAAAAACGCTCTCACCGGCATTGAAGCCCACCTCGCACTTTTCGACAATGGCACCGTCTTCAGGGAGAAGTGCTCGTTTTTCGTCGGGAAGTGCAGATGAGGCGAGGGCATCGTCGCATCGGATTTCAAGGGAACAGGTGTAATCGTAAGTTCCTATTGTGGTGAACAGCTTATCATTTTGCGCCTCGGGAAGTATAAGTTCTTTTCCTGCATTGTTGCCACATGCAGTGAGGAAAAGAAACGCGAGCGAGAAGATAAAAATACACAGTTTTTTCATTGGTTTTGCCTCCGTAAGTAA
>JAFQVE010000599.1 GCA_017408185.1 Oscillospiraceae bacterium
AGAATTGGTCAAAAGATATACGAATATTGAACACCTTACGCGAGGTATGGTGGAAATCCTGATTGATTACATAATTGTAGGCAGACGACGGAAAGGCGAAAAATACCCTCCGATTGAAATTCATTGGAATTTCTGAAAGAAGAGCGGTCATCCGATTAGAGTTGGGGATACAATGCTGAATAATAAACCCGGAAATTATTGCAAATCTAAATTGATTTGTCGCTCTGAGATGCTTGTTTTCAGATATTCTTTTTATATTGGCTGGGAGAAATTCCGGCTTGTTTTTTAAAATCTCTTGAAAAATCATATATATTTGCATATCCGAGCGAAACAGCGATCGCAGAGATGCTTGCGAAATCAGAAGCAAGCATCTCTTTTGCTTTGCCGATTCTTAGTTTATGAATATAGTCTATGGGAGATGTTGCATAGATTTCGGTAAAAAGTTTTCGGAAATATACGGTTGAGAGTCCGCAAAGGGAGGCGAGAAAATCATTTGTGATTTTTTGTGCATAGTTTTTTGCGATATAGTCAATTGCCGGCTGGATTTTTGAGGCTTTTGAGGTAGGAACATAGCTCGCCGCACGTTCCGCGGAAAGGGATAAAATAATATCGTATAGACATCGCAGGCTCTCTTGCAGATACATAGGCAAGCGAAGCGTTATTCTGTATTCTGTTTCGCGGAATTTGCGCAGAATTTTTTCGGCATCACTTGCGCGGAATGAATAAATTTCTTTTTCATCTCTATTACATTCAAAGTCAATAATTGTACAGTGCCCGGGCTTAGTGCACGTCCATTCATAATCTGAGCCGCGCGGAAGCAGGATTATCTCATTTGCATTGGATATTATCCTGCTGCCGCCGCAGGTATATTCCGTCTCGCCCTCATACTTTAACGAAAGTGCCCATACCGGGCGGTTGTGTCTCTTTGCTTTCGCACCTTTATCTGTGTATATTGTTGTTGCAGAAACTATGTTTGTTATAATCAAATCGGATAAAATATTGCTTTCCATTTTTCTCACCTCGGATTATAAAAATTATAACACATCTGAGGTTTAAAATCCATATTAAATATCAAATCTGATAAAAATATCATATGTGATATTTACTTATGCGACTCGAAATGATATATATTATATGAGGTGAAAACACTATGGACAAAGTACTTTCAAAGCTTCCTTCTCCTGCGCTTGCGGGTGTTGTAAAGGAAAAGACAAAAGATGCTGCTATTGCGGAAATAAAAAACTGTATGTATGACGGAGCGGATATGATAGACCTTCATTTGTCATGTCTTGAGGACATCACCGACGACAGCTTGAAGGGCATTTTTGCATCAAGCCGGCTTCCGGTGCTTGCACTTAATTATAACACTACATACAACAGACAGGATGCGCAGTATCCTGAGAATGAGCGCGCAGAGCTCTTTTTAAAGGCGGTTGAGTGCGGCGCTGCGGGAGTTGATATGCAGGGTTATACTTTCCACTGTCCGTCGAAGGATGATTTCTGCGGCGAGGATAAATTTTCGTTTACAAAGGGAAAACCGAAAGAGGTTGTAACCGACGAGAAAATTATCTCAAGGCAGAGTGAGTTTATTGAGAGAATACATTCGAAAGGAGGAGAGGTGTTGCTGTCCTGCCATCCGGGAATACCCATGACGGCAGAGCAGGTTGTTGACCTTGCACTGTTCATGGAAAAGAGAGCCCCTGATATAATAAAAATTGTCACAGTTGCGAAAAATGAGGACGATTTACTCGAAAGCTTTAAGGCGATGGTGATGCTGAAAAGAGAGGTAAAAACAAAGGTCAGCTACCACGCGGCAGGTGTTCCCGGCTCTCTCTCAAGAATAATAAACCCCGTACTCGGCGGACATATAGTATTTTGCGTTGACCGATTCAGCGAGTCAAGCACAATGGAGCAGCTTGATCTCAAAACGGTAAGGACGATTATCGAAAATATGAAAAAAGTTATGTGAGGTGCAAAATGTTAAACAAACAGATATTTTTTACAGGTGTTCATAAAGCAGAGCTGTGTGATGATAAGAACTTCCCGATTGGGACGGTGTTTGATTGGAGAGATATATAATGAAGAAAATAAAAATAGGGCAAATCGGCATAGGGCATAACCACGGTGAGGCGAAGATGCTTGCAGCGCGGAAATTCCCCGAGCTTTTTGAGATTGTGGGATATGCCGAGGAGGAAGAACACTGGATAAAACACCGTACAAACCTTGAGGGTTACCGCGACCTTACGAGAATGAGTGTCCAAGAGCTTCTTTCAAGCTGTGATGCGGTGCTCGTGGAAAGCGATGTATGGAACCTTACAAAATATGCAAAAATGTGTGTTGACAGAGGACTTCATATACATATGGATAAGCCTGCGAGCGGCTCGCTTTCGGATTTTAAAGCGGTGCTTGACACGGCAAAGGAGAAAAAACTCACGGTGCAGATGGGGTATATGTACCGCTACAACCCCGCAGTCAGAAAAACATTTGAGCTTATAGAGGACGGAAGTCTCGGCGAGATTTATTCGATAAATGCCGAGATGAGTACGTATCACCCGGTGGGATATAAAAAATGGCTCACGGGATTTCGCGGCGGAATTATGTATATCCTCGGAAGTCACCTGCTCGACCTTATTATATATATGCTCGGTCGTCCGAAGCGGATAGTTCCTTTCTTAAAGCATACAGGGCTTGATGGAGTTGATTTTGAGGATAATAACCTCGTTGTTCTCGAATATGAAAAGGCGCTTGCGAGAATTTACGTGTCGAGCGTCGAGGTCAACGGCTACGGGCACCGTCAGCTCATGGTATCGGGAAGCCGAGGTACGGTAAACATTCTGCCGATAGAGAACCCGTGTGTTATGACGTATTCCGACACGGAAATTGCGGAGACATATAAGGATAAAAAGGTTTTTGCAGATGTTGAGGATTTGGCGCCTGACTGCCGCTATGACGATATGATGCGCGATTTTTATTCCTACTGTGTGGGTGAAAAGGAAAACCCGTTTACGTATGAGCATGATTATCTTGTTCAGGAAGTCTTATATGAGATATGCGGTGAATGGGAAGACCGACCGCACGACGTTGATTCATTAAAGGATAAATATTGATATGGGAAGAATACTCATCAAGAACGGGAAAATTTGGAATGGAGAACACTTTTCCTCCGCGGATATTCTGACCGATGGAGATAATATAAGCAAAATAGAACGCAATATTGTTGAAAACGCAGATTATGTATTTGATGCAAGCGGCAAAATAGTATCGGCAGGACTTGTGGACGGTCACGTTCATATGAGGGGAGTAAATGAGAAATTCGGAATTCATGCAGAAATGAGCAGTATTCCTTTTGGCGTAACAGCTGCTGTCGATGCATGTGGGGCTTATGGAGATAAAGCCTTGCTTGACTCTTTTTTACTCAAAAATCTTATATTTGTACCTGTAGAGTTTCGTAACAATAAAGCCTGCTTTGAAGCTGCTGAAAAAATGCTTGAGAAATACGGGGAAAAGGCTGTCGGAATAAAGGCTTATTTCGATACGCAGGTATCCGATGTAAAAGACATTAAGCCGCTTTGCGAAGCTATAGAGTATGCGAAAAAAAACAAGCTTATCGTCATGGTGCATTCTTCAAACTCTCCGGTTTCCATGCCGGAGCTTTTAGGAGCATTAAGAAAAGGTGATATATTAACCCACGCATACCACGGCGGAAAAAATAATGTATCCAAAGATAACTATGCATGCATTAAAGAGGCAAAAAGGCGCGGCGTCATAATTGATGCCGGACTTGCAGGTCATATCCACACCGATTTTAGGGTATTCAAAACTGCGATAGAGTGTGATGCCCTTCCTGATATCATCAGCACGGATATCACTAAATTCAGTGCATATAAAAGAGGCGGCAGATACGGCATGACAATGTGTATGAGCATTGCAAAAACGCTTGGTATGCGTGATGCGGATATATTCAGATGTGTTACGTCGTCTCCGGCAAAAGCTTTCGGCAAGGAAAATGAATGGGGATATCTGAAGCGCGGCAGATGTGCAGATATTTCTGTGTTTGAATATGCGGATGAAGGGTTTGATTTAACAGACCGTACAGGGAACAAATTGAAATCCGATATGGGATACAGATGTGTTCTCACTATATCCGACGGAGAAGTAGTCTATAGACGATAAATGAAATTTAAACATTGAAAGGAGCAAATACAGTGAAGAAAACAGCGTTTATCACAGGTGGGGGAGGTTACATCGGCGGAGAGTGCGCCGCAACACTTGCCCGCGCAGGATTTAAAGTCGCGGTGTGCGATCTTAACGAAGAAGCGGTTGCGAGAACCGTTGCGAGCATAGAAGAAGCCGGCGGTGAGGCAAAGGGCTATATCGGTGATGTGACCGACTCAAAGAATGTTGAAGAGGTTATGAGAACTGCTGTAAGTGAGCTTGGTAAGCTCGGTGTTATGGTTCATGTTGCGGGCGGCAGTGCACGCATAGCGGGAAAAGATGTGAAATATGTTCCGCTTGTTGAACAGGAGGATTATGTAATTGACCGTGTGCTTCAGGTGAATCTCTATGGTGCGTTCTGGGCAAGCCGTGCGGCGGCACGTATTATGATTGAGCAGGGAGAGGGCGGAAAGATAATAAACTTTTCGTCCGCTGTGGGATTAAACGGCTTGGCTACCTGCTGTGATTATGCGGCATCAAAGGGCGGAGTGATATCTCTTACGAAAGCGCTTGCAAAGGAGCTCGGTCAATATAAAATCAATGTAAACTCGGTTGCACCCGGAGTTGTTCAACGGCCGGGCGAGGATGGCGACCCGAAAAGAACGTTGGGAACTAACGTTTTGGGCGAGAAGTGCCTTGCATCGGATATTGCAAATTTAGTAGAATTTTTAGCGTCGGATAAGGCGAGATTTATTACCGGACAGACTTATATCTGCGACGGCGGAAGATCATTATCAATGAAAGGAACAGACTAATCATGAAAGCAATGCTTGTTGAAAACGAAACTCTTGTTATGCGTGAGATTGAGAGACCGGAACCGAAAACCAGTGAAATTCTCATTGAAGTAAAGGCAATCGGTATAAACCGTGCAGACCTTTTGCAACGCGGCGGTAAATATCCATCACCCAAGGGTTGGCCGGAGTGGCCGGGGCTCGAGGTTGCAGGTGTTGTTGCTGCAATGGGAAAAGAGGCAGAAGAAAAATCATCATTTAAAATCGGAGATAAAATCTGTGCGCTTCTCGGCGGAGGCGGATATGCAGAATATGTCTGCGCACCTTACGGTATGGTAATGAAGATGCCGGAAAAGCTTTCCTTCGAAGAAGCTGCCGTACTTCCGGAGGCATATGCCACATCATATCTCAACCTCTTCTGGGAGGGACACCTGAAAGAGGGACAGACGGCGTTTATTCCTGCGGGCGCGAGCGGGCTTGCATCTGTTGCAATTCCTATGGCAAAGGCTTTTGGCGCAAGAGTTATAACATCTGTTTTGTCTGATGAAATTGCAGATAAGATAAAAAATCTCGGCGCGGATATAATAATAAATTCAACAAAAGAGAATGTCGCGGATGTTTTAAAGCGTGAAGAGGAGCTTGGCAGACCTGTCAATATGGCAATGGACTGCCTTTCGGGTAAAACTCTCGGAGAGAGTCTTCCGTTTATGGCAGACGGCGGGTACTGGGTTGTTATTTCTACGCTTGCCGGTATTGAAACAAATGTTCTTCTCCGTCCTCTTCTCACAAAGAGTCTGCATCTTGTGGGAAGTATGCTGAGAAAGAGAACGAGCGAGGAAAAAGCATGCATACTTTCTGAGCTTGTTGAACGCGTATGGCCAAAGCTTGAAAGCGGGGAAATGAAACCGTCTATTTATAAAATTCTTCCCATGTCAGAGGCAAATGAAGCGCTTGATATCCTTGTGCGCGGAGAAAACGTCGGTAAAGTTGTGCTGAAGGTGGAAGGCTGATTGTATGACGAAATCAAAATCAGTTTTAAGCGCTCTTCTTGTAATGCTTTTATGGGGATCCCTTTTCTCCTTTGTAAAGCTTGGCTACGGAGCATATAATATTGTCGCAACCGGTGATATACTGTTCTTTGCAGGCGTGAGATTTTTAGTATGCGGAGCTGCAATCTGCATTTTCAGCTTCATACGCAATAAAAAAAGCTTTCTGCCGGTTAAATCTGCGATAATTCCGGTTCTGTGCGCTGGATTGTTCTCGATAGTTTTGCACTATGCGTTTACATATCTCGGTTTGTCACTTACCGATAGCTCCAAAACTGCTATTTTAAAGCAGATAGGGATACTTTTTTACGTTTGCTTTTCATGGCTGTTTTTCCGCGACGACCGCGTTACGGTAAAAAAAATAATCGGTGCGGTTCTTGGGTTTGCAGGAATTGTTGCGATAAATGCGGGTGAGGGCGGAATATCCTTTTCGATTGGCGATGCATTGATTATTGTAGCATCATTCTGTACTGTTGCGGCAAACATCATAAGCAAGCGTGTGTTCAAGACTGTTGAGCCGATTGTTTCAACAGGTGTTTCACAGCTTTTCGGCGGAATTGTTCTTCTTGTTGCGGGAGCGCTTTTTGGCGGCAAAATGAGCTTCGCGTTTGATTTTTCATCGCTTATTATGGTGTATATCTGCATTGCGTCAATATTCAGCTACTGCATATGGTTTACCGTTGTGAAAAACGGCGAACTGTCAAAGCTTTTTATAATAAAGTTTGCAGAGCCCGTTTTTGCGGCGGTGTTTGGGGCGTTACTTCTCGGAGAGAATATTTTCCGTCCGCAATACGCAATATCCTTTCTTCTTATTGCCGCCGGAATTTGCATCTCAAATAAATAATTGAATATAGCGAGGTGCAAAACGCAGATAAAAAACAGTAAATTGAATTTCTTGCGAAAACAATTTACTACAAACATCAAAAATCAGAAAAAAGGGTATACGAAAAAAGGCTGACAGCGGTAAACTATCACGCTTTGAAAACGGAATCTATTACATTCCAAAAAAATCTTTGCTTGGCGGCAGCGTTGCAATTCCACCGGAAGTTGTTGTGGAAAAGAAGTATATTTTTCGTAATAACAAAATTATGGGGTATTACAGCGGATATGTTTTTGCATGAGAATCGTCATGATTATGAAAATATAACTTCTGCACTTTTATTTAAACCGGTTGATTACAGTACTGCCGTACAAGTTTTAGAAGAAGTATTGAAAGAAAATATATTTTAGCAGGCAGGCGGTCGCAAAGATCGCCTGTTTTGTTTATCCGAATTTACTGGCTTTTGAGCAAAGAAAAAGCACCTTTAGACGAAGCGGGTTAGTTGAATAAGGGGGCAAGTGCCGGAAGGAGAAAACGATGGATAAGATGACGAATGAGCAGATAGGTATAAGATCAATCCATCTTGTGAGTAGTCTTTTTTCGTTTTGCGTCAGATATAAAGGGGTAATTTACATTTCATGCTCGTGTGCTATCCGGGAAGGAGTTTTACCGGTAAATTTTTTTAACAGTCTGCGGAAATAAGCGGGTGATGAAAAATTCAGCCTTTCACATATTTCTTCGACACTAAGCTTGTCGCACTTTAAATATATCATGGCTTTTTTTATCCGTAGAAAATTTTTATAATTAATTGGTGACATTCCGTTTTCTTCTTTGAACAATGCAAAAAATCTTGACTGACTTAAATTGCAGAGAGTCGCAAGCTTTTCGACCGAAAAGATCTCAGTAAGATTTTGTTCGATATATGCCTTTGCGCACTCTGTGGCTTTATTTTGCCCTTGCCGGTATACCGACAGCCTTTTTTTCGCAGTACCCAGAATAAAGAAAAGCTCAGACAGCGCAGCTTCACATTCCTCGGAAAATGCCTTTTTGTGCAGTGATTCAAAGGCTGCTGAAAGTGTCGGTAAGCTTATCACTTGCGCGGGGATATATAAACTGTCCAATAAATCAGTTTCCACCTCAAGTACAAACATATCAATTTTAGGCGTTCCATTCCACTCGGAACTATAAGGGAGTTTTGGTGGGATAAATATTACATCGCCTTCGTTTGCCTCTAATGAAAAGTCTTCGAATTTCAGCAGCACACTTCCTGCTTCGATAAAGCCTATGTGAGGGACAACGAAGCCGTTTTCGGTTTTGTATCTGTGCATCGAAAGAAATTTGTTGCGGGCAATTGCAAAGCAGCAGTAGTTTTGCATATAATAAAATCTTGAATTTTCCATATTATTTATCACCTTGCAGTAGAATAGTGTTTTTTATTCAGTAGTATAGCATATTGTTTTTGAAAATTCAATGCCTTATACTTTAAAGTATAAGGAGCTGATAAATATGGAAAACAAAATTGCGATAATTACGGGCGGAGCGGGATTCATCGGAAGCCGTACGGCAGAGACGCTTCTGCGGGACGGATACACAGCGGTAATCTGTGATATAAACGATGATGCACTTCTACGTGTAAAGAACGAGCTTTCTTCTTTTGGAGAGGTTGCGACATATGCCGCAGACATCAGAAACAGCGACGAGGTTAAATCTGTTGTTTCCGATGTGTATGAAAAATATGGCAGAATTGATCTGTTTGTATCCGTTGCAGGAGGAAGCACAAGAGAAAAAATGGCGTATTTCTGCGACCAGACGGAAGCGGTTATTGCCGACAACATTCAGATGAACTTTTTCGGTGCACTGTATTTTGCCCACGCAATATCAAGAATTATGGCAAAACAGAATTTCGGCAAAATGATTTTCGTCACCTCTGTCCTTGCTACCAACGGTCAGCCCGGTACGGTTGAATATTCCGCATCAAAGGGAGGTCTTCTCTCTATGGCCCGCGCGCTTGCGCAGGAAATGGGAGAAATGGGCGTTACGGTAAATTGCGTATCGCCCGGGCTTGTGCAGAGAGATAACCGTGATGTCGGTGCAACCAATTTCCTTGGTAAAAACTGCTCGCCGTATGATATCGCAAATGCAATATCGTTTCTTGCATCCGATAAAGCAAGCTTTATCACCGGTCAAAATATAATAGTTGACGGCGGATGGGGAATAGGTGTTCACTCGTGCATAAAATCCTATCGTCAGCGGTTTTTGGATGATTTGGAGAAGCAGAAGAAATGAGTAAAAAAATAAGAGTGGCGCAGATAGGTACGCTTCACGACCACGCCATCTTTGCATTTGAAGCAATGCACAAGCTTCCTGAGATATATGAAATCATCGGATACTTTGAGCCGAATGATGCTGCAAGAAAAAAGTCAAAAGAAAACGCTGTTTATTCCCAATACAAGCATATTTTCCTGGAAGAAATATGGGATTTGTCTCCGGATGCGGTAATAATTGAAACATACGAGCCGGAGCTTGCAAAGTACGCACTGATGTGTGCAGAGCGAGGAATATCCGTGCATATGGACAAACCCGGAGGTGTTGGTCTTGCGGAATTTGAACGGCTGATAAGCATTGTAAAGCAAAAAAACATTGTGCTCCACACCGGATATATGTACCGTTATAACCCTGCATTGAAAAAAGCCGAAGAGCTTATCCGCAGTGGCAAGCTTGGGGAAATATATTCAATTGAAGCACAGATGAGCTGTACTCATCCTCGTGAAAAGCGTGACTGGCTTGCAGCACTTCCGGGCGGAATGATGTTTTATCTCGGCTGTCATTTAATTGATATTATTCTGCGCTTTCAGGGAAAACCGAAGAATATTCTTCCGTATAACTTTCGTTCGGGTTTTCTCGGTGCAAAAGGTGAGGATAACACCTTCTGCCTGTTTGAATACGAAAACGGAGTTTCGTTTGCGAAGACAACTGCCGTTGAGCCGGGCGGGTTTAACCGCCGTCAGATAGTAATTTGCGGAACACGCGGAACATATGAGATAAAGCCGCTTGAGGATTATTTTGACGAAAACGAGATATCGAAGCTGAAAACAGACGTTTCCTATGCTTTTGCCGGTGAGGATGGAACCTTCTCATGGAAAAACAAGGATGTTCAAAAGGAAGGCTTCGGACCCTTTGACAGGTATGCTCCTATGATGACTGCCTTTGCCGAAATGGTTCGAGGTGAGAAGAAAAATCCATTCGCTCCCGATTATGAGCTTGAGCTATACAAAACAGTGCTTAAGTGTTGCGGAATAAGCTAAATTATATATTCCCGAAGGCTGCGCGCATATTCGCACGGAGTTTTGCCTGTTCTGGCTTTAAATGCACGTGAAAAATGATATACGCTCGCAAAGCCGCAGGCCTCCGATATATCGAGAACCTTTTTTTCTCCCAAAGAAAGAAGATGCTTTGCCTCGTTTATGCGAAGATCTATGATATATTGCTTCGGGGTTGAACCAAAGACCGTCTTAAATTTCTTACGCAATGCCGTTTCACTTATTTCAAGCAGCTCGGCAAGGTCTGAATTTGAAAGCTCCGAATCGGATAGGTTTTCTCTGATATACTCTTCAATTTTTACAATTCCACGCATATTCCCTTCCCTTGACAAGCCCGTTAGGATTTCATACATAACAGTCATACGCGCATAGTTTTCTTCGGGAGAAAGCTGAATTAAGCGGTTGAAGCTTTCGAAATACTTCGCTGAATTATGTATATCAATGACAATAAATTCATCTGTTATTCTTTCTGTGCACATAAAATTTATTACAGGAAAACGCCCCGAATGTGTACAGAAAAGTGAATAGGTTGAGTCCTGAGGTAAAATAACAGCGCAATCTTTATTTGATTTGAACTGCTTGCCGTTGTGGGTGTATATTATTTCCCCATCCGCACAAAAGGAAATGCCATAGCTTTTTCGGTTTCGCATTATTTTCCGTCTTCCCTTTGAAGATATAACGTTGACAATATCGCAGATTTTTGTTACGGTTATTTTTGCGGGTAAGTTCATTTCACATCGCCTCTCTTTAATTATACCGTTTTTGTCAAGTATTGCAACAATATTTTTATGTTTATGTTCTGAAAATGTTAAAAGCTCTCATTTTCGTCATTGCAAATTATAATGAATCTTCATATAATTAACTTAAATTATCAGGAGGTTTCGATATGATGTTTAAAAGCAAGACGGCTATTTCCACTGGCGCCGCTTCCGGAATGGGACTTTTGTTTGCCGAAAATTTTGCAGCACTTGGCGGCAATGTGGTTATGTGCGATGTGGACGAAGCGGGTATAAAAGAAAAAACGGCAGAGATAAACGCAAAAGAAAAAGGAAAGGCCATCGGCGTTGTTTGTGATGTCCGCGATTATGCGCAGATTGTAAACGCGCGCGATATAGCGGTAGAATGCTTTGGGAGCATTGATGTTCTTGCAAACTTTGCGGGAGGAACAGCCGTGAGAATGCAAAAAGTTGATAGAAACGCATATCCCGAATTTCCCGATGTTCCGATTGAGGTGTATGATTGGGGAATTGATGTAAATCTCAAAGGACCGTTTTACTTCGCCCATGCGGTTCTCGGGCAAATGCGCGAGCAAAAGAACGGACTTATCATAAATATCGGCTCAATAACCGGTATGGAGGGTGACGGCTACGGAATGGATTATCCAACCTCGAAAGCCGCGCTTATGTTCGGCCTTACAAAATCCATCGCACAATTCGGCGCAACCCACAACATAAGGTGCGTTTGCGTCTCGCCCGGACCTGTTCTCACAAGAGCCAATATGGCAAATATGAAAACGCTTCTCGGCAGAGCTGCAGATCCGCAGGAAATAGTTGATCTGTGCCTTTATCTTGCTTCCGAGAAGGGGCAGTTTATAAACGGTGAAAATATTATGATAGACGGCGGAAGAAACGCGATGGGGCGGTGGCATTAATATGAAAGGGACGTTTTTAAACCGGGATAAAGCTCTTCTCACCGTTATGGTCCAGGCTGATAATCCGGACAGAATAAAGGAGCTTGTGTCAAAATCCGTTCCAGAAGGTGCTGAAGCCTTCGGAATGCAATTTGAGAAGATGAAGAAGGAGTTCAGAAGTTCTGATACATACAGGGGGCTTTTTTCGTTCGCAGAAGGCAGACCTGTTTATGTAACAAACTACCGCGGTGTGGAAAACGAAGGGAAAAGTGATGAGGAGCTTGCTGAAGAGCTAATCGAGCTTGCCGATTGCGGTGCAACGCTTTGTGATGTTATGGGAGATCTCTTTGACAGACAACCCGACGAAATAACGTTTGACAAAGAAGCAATAATGCGACAGAAAGAGCTTATTGCTTCTTTGCATGAAAAAGGCGCAGAGGTTTTGATGTCGTCGCATATATTCAAATTCACACCTGCCGAAAGGATTGTTGAAATCGCGCTTGAGCATCAAAGGCGCGGCGTGGATATCTGCAAAATAGTTACGGGTGCCGACTCTGTGGAGGAGCAGCTCGAAAATCTTAAAATCGCCAATATCCTCAGAAAAGAGCTGGAAATTCCTTTTCTGTTTTTATCTGTGGGCGAATGCCGCATACTGCGGAGAATCGGCGGTGAGCTTGGCTGCTGTATGTATTTGTGTGTGTACGAATACGACGAGCTTGCAACACCCGCGCAGCCGCTTTTGAAAAGCGTTAAGGCAATAAGAGATGATTTTTTCATATGAAAGGATTGGTTAAGATGAAAGCAATACTTGTGAACGACGATAAAACTCTGCGTTGGGCAGATGTTCCAAACCCTGTTATTAAGGATGATGAGGTGCTCGTTAAAATTGCCGCAGCGGCGGTAAACCGCGCGGACCTTATGCAGAGAGAGGGAAACTATCCGCCACCTCCGGGATGTCCCGAGTGGATGGGACTTGAAATTTCCGGCGAGATTGTCGAGGTGGGGAGCGAGATTCCAAAGCTGTCGGCCTGGAAGTGTGGAGATAAGGTATGTGCGCTTCTCGGCGGCGGTGGCTATGCCGAGTATGCCGCGGTAAAATATGATATGCTTATGCCGGTACCGGAGGGCTGCTCGCTGACTGAGGCAGCGGCGATTCCGGAGGCGTTTGCCACAAGCTATTTAAACCTCTTTATTGAAGGTCGCATAAAACCGGGTAATACGCGTCTTGTAACCGGCGGCAACAGCGGGCTTGCAAGCGTTATGATCCCTATGGCGCGCGCCTTTGGCTGCAGAACGGTAGCAACTGTCCGCGGCGCAGATAAGGCGAAAGCCATTGAGTCTTTCGGTGCGGATATTCTTATTGACACGAAGGCTGGAAAGCTTTCCGATGCGCTTTCACGCGAGGCATCGGCGGGCAGAACGATTGATGTTGCAATTGATTGTGTCGGCGGTGAGGATATGGGTGATTGCCTTCCGTATATGACTCACGGCGGACGCTGGATAATGATTGCCGCACTTGCGGGATTTGACACCCATATTGATTTGAAAAACATCTATGTAAGGAACGTTCGCATAATCGGAAGTACGCTGCGTTCACGCGCGCCGGAGGTTAAAGCCAAAATCCTTGCAGAGCTTGTAGATAAGATATGGTCAAAAATCGAAAGCGGAGATATCCGCCCGACAATTTATAAGGTTCTTCCGATAACGGAAGCAGAAAAGGCGCATGCTCTTCTCTATAACAGCGAAAGCGTCGGTAAGGTTGTTTTGACGGTCAAGTAAGTCTTTTTAAAGCGGAATAAGAAGGAAAAACGTATCCCGAAGGTACTGTGCGTTCGGGATACGTTTTTATTAATATATATCTATTTCTGTCTGCTGGAACTTCAGAGGAGTTATATGGGTATACTGTCTGAAGGTTTTGATGAAATAGCTCGGTGAAGAATATCCGCAGAGAGAGGCAACACTGTTTATGGAATAACCTTGCTTAAGAAGTGCCTTTGCGTTTTCAATGCGAGTCAATGTGATGTAGTTGTTTATTGTCATTCCGGTGTGTTTTTTGAAATCCCGCGTAAGCTTTGCATAGCTTATAAAAAAGTTTGATGCAAGCTCGTCAAGCTTTATCTCTTTGGCGTAATGTTCCTGTATATATTTTACAACATCATCAACATAAATTTTTGGGTTATCTTCTTCCTTTGTCGCTTTGCTCACGATATCTGTTGCAATAAGCATGAGTTCGGAAACCAGAAGTCTGAACTCTAAGGAGGCGCTTTTTGAATCGGGATCAGTTTTATATCGGTCATACATTATCTTCATTATCGTCAGAATGCGATCGTGCTCTTCGTCGGTGATTTTTTGTATCTGCGATTTTGACATAAGACGTGAAAAGAGGGTTCGGGATTCCGGAATGAAAGAAGACAGAAGCTCGTCTCGGAACATTATCTGATAATTTTCATATGCTGCATCGCTTTTTACATACGGCTGATGAAGCTGATAAGCAGCTGAAAAAATAATTGACTTTCCCGTTATGTGTTCGGTGCAATTGCTTGAACAATATGTAATGTCGCCGGCAGTTATCAGCGAAAACTCATGGTACGGATGCGTGTGCATACCCACATTTTGAGGATATCCTATTCCGGAGTAGTAACCGATACGAAAGTCGCCTTTTAAAACTCTGTGCATATTCATTGCCGTTTCCTCCTTCAAAGAAATGTTGAGGTGTATCTAATGTAATTATACGATATTTGTTATTTAAAAGCAACGGTAAAATTTATCTGTATTATATGACGAAACAAAAAAGGATGAAAATTAACGGTAAAGTGTGTAAATGCAGCATAAATATTATTTTTAATGTTTAATGACGGTAAAAAAATCCAATGGGAAATTATTACATAATGTTAACTGAATTATATCGCATATTTATATTTTTATCGTATAATCGCTTGAAGATATATTTTGCGAAATATTATAATAAATACATAAGATTTGATACGCTGTGGAAATATTGATATGTTTGATTGAAAGAGAGTGTGCTTTTTATGAAGATTGAAAAAAACTTACCGGTGAGAAGAATTACCCCCGCAAACAGTCATTTCTTTTTTGGTTACTATGACCTGCAACCATTTAACAAAAGCGGAAAATATCATTTGACGCATAAGACGGATTTTATGGATAGATTGCAGGTGAGAGGTGACAGTGCGCAAATAGGCTTGATAGATATGGGAAATGGAGCATTTCATCATCTTGAAACTACATATGCATGGAATTTTCAGCAGGGTGCTATGTTGCAGTGGAATCCCGTTAATCCTGAAAACGAGATTATATATAATGACTTAAAAGACGGACAGCATATAGGTGTGGTGATGGAGATTGATACAGGAAAGAAAAGGTATCTTGACCGACCGGTTACCAATGTTTCTCCAAATGGAAAGTATGCTCTCTCGGTAAATATGAGCCGTCTTTATAATTTTCGTCCGGGATACGGGTATGCAGAGCCTGCCGATTCTTTCTACTACAAAAAACATTCAAAGGATGACGGTGTCTTTTTGATTGATATAGAAACGGGCAAATCCAAGCTTATTCTTTCATTGGAACAGATATGGGAGTTTTCGGGTTGTTTTTTCGATAAAGATGAAAAAATTATTATAAATCATATAACCTTTAATACGGATGGCAGCCGCTTTTTGATGCTGGTGCGCAATTTCCCGCCGAAGGGAATGCGTCACGATACAGCTGTAATTACTGCAAACACAGATGGAAGTGATATGTATTTGCTTTCTGATTATGGTGTTCAGTCACACTATTTTTGGTTAAACGAAAGGCAGTTGATTATATACTCGGACGGAAAAGAACTTCCGTGTTCAAGAGGTTGGGGGAATAATTACATCATAGAAGACAGAACCCACGAGGGCACAATTCTTGCTGAGGGATATTTCTGTTTTGACAATCACATGAGTGTTTCGCCGGATAAAAAACTGATGCTTACCGATTCGTATCCTGATGAAAAATTCAGAATGCAACCGCTTATGTTGTATAGCTTTGAAAAAAATTTATGTGTTGAAATAGGCAGATTTTATTCTGTGCCCTCTGTCTGTACGGATGTAAGGTGTGATCTTCATCCGAGATGGAACAGAAATGGTGATAAAATAACTTTTGACTCTACCCACGAAGGATTCAGAGGTATATATGAGGTAGATTTACCCGACAGTGTTAAGGCACGCTTGTTTGAATGAAACAGTGATATCTGAGTGTTGTGGATGTATTTCGCAAAATATTATAATTAAATTGTTAATCTTGATAGCATAGGGAGACTTTTATGTTTTACGCTTCATTATCGTTAAACGGAACATGGGAAATGAATTACAAAGAAAATATATACACAGGTGTGGAAAACCCGTGGAATTTAAATGAGCTTGATCTCGTTGCACGTTCGGCGGTTGTGAAAAATGCAGTTCCGGGGTATTGGGAGGACATGACGGAGACTTTCTTGTATACTCCGTTTTGCAGATACCTGAAGGTGAATCCGGAGTTTGGAATTCAGCGCTATCCGATGGCGGGAGATCCTGCAGATATGGCGCTTCCGAATATTTTTGGAAATTTCTTTTATCGTCGTTCTTTTTTCTGTGAAGAAAGCGAAAAAGAAGCAGTTATACATTTTGACGGAGTGCAGAACTCCGTATCTGTGTGGATTAATGATGTTTTTCTCGGTCGGCATGAGGGATACAGCACACCGTTTGATATGCAAATTCCGAAATCAGTGCTTAAATGCGGCGAAAACTGTATTGCACTGTCGGTGTCAAATTATCGTCTTACCGGCTATGCCGATGAACCGGTTTCCGGAATTACATCACGTGCAGCAAATGAGGGCACCGGAGGAATAACAGGCAATGTAGAGCTTCGCTTTTATAATTCTCCGCTGCGGGATGCCACCCTTTTCGTATCGGACGACTGTTCTGAGATTAAAGTGTCGCTCGATATTATTCAAAAAAACGAATTTAGCTGGCTTATATGTGACGGGCGCAAGATTTTAAAAAGCGGCAGTGCGGAAGGCGATTTTACCTTTGATACCGAAGGGCTGAAGCGCTGGAGTCCTGAAAACCCGAAACTCTATACATTAAAGCTTGTTTGCGGTGACGCTATCCTTGAGAGAAGGTTTGGAGTGCGCAGACTTTTGCCGGATGGACCGCATTTTCGTCTTAACGGAAAGCCGTATTTTCTTCGCGGAATTTGCGAGCATTGCTATTTCCCGGAAACAATTCATCCGGCGCATGATTTGACGTATTACCGGAGTATTATCCGCTCGGTTAAAGAGCTTGGCTTTAATTTTATACGTTTTCATACGTATATTCCTGAAGAAGAGTATATGCAGGCGGCAGACGAGCTTGGAATGTTACTGCACGTTGAATGTCCGAATAACACAGCTCTTGAGGAATGGAAGGAAATTATCGGATTTTGCCGCAGGCACACATCTGTTGTTATCTACTGTTGCGGCAATGAACTGCAAATGGATGATGCGTTTATAAAGCATCTGGAAAAATGCGCGGAGAAAGTACATAAAAATACAGATGCGCTTTTTTCACCGATGAGTGCAATGCGCGGCCTTGAATATGCGTTTCTTGACCCAGGACAGGAAAAAGAGATAGTTGAAGAACCGTTTCGCCATCATCCGCGCAGATTTAAAACTGTGGGTAAGTTCAGCGATATGTATTCAAGCTATCCGACCGGATTTCACAGCTATTTTTCACTGAAGTGCGATCCAAAATCAGTGGATGAAAGAAGCTCGATATACGGCGACAAGCCTCGGGTCAGCCACGAAATCTGTATTGACGGTACATATGCGGATTTAAGTCTTAAAGACAGATATAAAAATACCCGGGTTGAAAAAACAGAGATGTTTTCGTCAATTGAAAAACATCTTGATGAAAAAGGAGTGCTGAAAAGGGCACCTCTGTATTTCAAAAATTCATCCCAATGGCAAAGAAGAGTTCGTAAATATTGCTTTGAAGCGCTTCGCAGAAGCGATAAAATAGCAGGTTACGATTTTCTCGGTCCGATTGATACTCATTGGCATACCTTTGGTTACGATGTCGGAATGATGAATGAGTTTTATGAGTTAAAGCCCGGTGAGACTGTCCGGAATGTCAGGATGTATAACTCAGAAACAGTGCTTCTCACGGATCTTGCACGAAAGGTGAATTTTAAATCCGGCGAAGAGCTTTCATGCGGGGTTTTCTGTTCGTGCTATGCAGATGAAACAGTAAGAAACGCTTCTGTTGCAGTTCGCCTCATGCTTGACGAAAAAGCTGTTGTGAGTAAGAATATTCCGGTTGGTGAAATTGAAAATGGCAAAGTGTCGAAGCTTTGTGACTTATCCGTAAAGCTACCTTGCGTTGAAAAGCCCAGCAAAATGAAGCTGAGCATCACTCTTGATGGCGATAGTGTTTTTGCGGAAAATGAATGGGAACTGTACATCTTTCCGGAGGTGGAGAATACAGCTGCAAATGACGTGGTTGTGTCTTACGGTATGAGCAGGGAAGAGCTCTTAAGAGCAATGAAAAGCAGAAAAGACGTACTTCTTCTCGGAGCAGAACCGTTTGTTTCCCTGCCAACCTCATTCCGCATTGGTCTTGCGGGAAGAACTTCAGGGAATTTAGCAACCGTGATAGCAGACCATCCGGCACTCGGAGATATGCCGCATGAAGGCTTCTGCGGATGGCAGTTCTCGGAAATGATGGATGACGGAGCGGCGATATGCTTTGAATGCCCCGATGTTCCGTTTGACCCGATAGTTGAGGTTGTTTCTACCCATAAATATGTAATCCGCCAGGCGGCGATGTTCGAGTTTAATGTATGCGGTGGACGATTGTTGGTTTGCGGGTTTAAATTCCCGGAAAATGACCCGGCGGCACAGTGGCTTAAAAATCAGCTCATTACTTATATGCAGAGCGATGCCTTCAGCCCGGTTCATACTCTGGAGGAAAAACAACTCAATTCTTTAATTTCCTGTAAAGTTTCAAGAGGTGCGGAGAATAAGAATTTTGCGTGCAACTCAAATGATATCACATCCAAACGTAAAAATAATGCGGTTTGACGAGGAGGTATGATAGATGAAAAAAGTCAGCTTAAAAGCGGTGTCGCTGTTTATTGCTGCCATAATGATTATTTCACTTTTACCGGCGGCTTCATTTGCAGCAGAGGATGGCAGCATAACACTTGATTTTACTAAAAATGCAAGCGGGGAGCTTCATTCCATAAGTTCGATTGCTGTTCAAACCGATTTAAACGGTACAAATTGGACGACAGACTACAGCAAAAGTCCGAAGCTTGTCAATTCACAGACGAAGCTTTCCGGAACAACGGGAATATCCGGCAAGCCACGTGCTTTGATAGTCGGTCTCCAAAACAGAGGCGACGGAACAAATATCTCTGCGTGGACGGATACAGATAACGGCGGAGAGAACTCAGTCTGGACGTTTATGGCAAAGCTTGGCACAGATGCAAAGGGATACTATGACATAAAGCTTAAAATACCCAAGGTCTCAAACGGCGGAAGCTTTTATGTGTATGCCGGTGGAAAATATGCGGGTTTTGTTGACGGTTATGAAAATGTAGGACTCGGAAATGTAAAATCATGGACGGAATATACGCTCGGTCCGCTGTATCTTGAACCCGATGCAAACGGTGAGATTGAGATAAAGCTTGCGTATGCAGGACCGGTGTGTGATGTTGGTGAGAAGTACGGGCGTTTTTACATAAACAGTATGACGTTTACACCGAATAACACATACGAAGAACCTGACGGATGGCATATTAAAGAAGATATCGAAGACATAAGCGGCGCGCTCACAATGTACATCGGTGATGAGGTAGACGTAAGGGCGTGGGCAGAGGCTTCCGACGGCACGGTGTTTATCACCAACAACTTCACAAGTGAGCATGAAGCAGATAATAAAAATTATTTAAAGGTTGAAGTGGCCGGAAATGCAGTTTCACTTAAAAACTCAGATGTTTATTCAAGTCTCAGAGATGGAGAAACGCTAAAATACGACAAAAACACTCGCTTTACCGGAACTTTCGACGGCAAGCTCACTGCAGTCAACGAAGGAGCTGCAACGCTTACAATAAGCGCGGCGCGTGGCGGCGAGGTGCTTGAGAACAAGACCGTTACCGTAACGGTAAAAAGACCGACTCTTGAAAAAGCAGTTCTGACTGTAAAGAAAAACCCGGTTAAGGCAATGCGCGAAACAACCTTCACGCTTGACCTTCTGCGCGATGATGGCGGGGCATATGTGGGTGAGCTTAGTGAAGTGATTTACAAAAGCTCCGACGAAACCGTTGCGACAATAGCCGGAGATACAAAGACCATAAAAGCGCTTAAAGCCGGAACAACCTTGCTCACCGCAAAGGTCATAACCGCCGACGGTGCTGAAAAAACTGCGGAATGTGAGCTTAAGGTGCTTGAAAACGACGGAATCCTTACACTTGATTTTACAAGAGATGTAAAAGGCGAGCTATTCTCGGGTGAGAAAGACAAAATTGAGCTTTCAGCACTCGACGGTGAGGGCTGGCGCACAGATGCAGATAATACTCCGAAGTTTTATAAACCCGAAACTCTGCGTAGGCAATTCAGCAAGATTCCGGGCAAACCTTCTGCTCTTGTTGTTGCATGCAGAAACGTAGTTTCGTCGGATAATGGAAATAACGTATCGTGGACAGACGAAAACGGCGAAAACTCTGTCTGGACAATAAAGGCAGAGCTTGGAGAGGGTGTTCGCGGATATCATGACATAAAGCTCACGATGCCGAAAAATGAGAGCGGCGGAAGCTTTTACGTATACGCCGGCGGTAAATACGCCGGATATGTCGATTGCTACGAAAACATCGCTATCGGAGATCAGACCGTAATGGCTGAACACAACCTCGGTCCGGTTTATCTTGAAGCAGACGAACACGGCGAGGTGGAAATAAAGTTTGCATATGCAGGTCCCGCGTGTGATGCCGGTCAGTTTTGTGCCAGAGTGTTCATAAACGGCATGACGATTTCACCGAACAACAGCTACAGCGAGCCTGAAGACCGGCAGATAAATGACGATATCGAAGATACAGACGGCACTGTCACAATATACGAAGGTGACACGCTTGATTTCTCCGCATGGGCTGAGGCAGATGACGGGACTGTATTTGTGACAAACGGCTATACAAGCGGACACGAGCCGGACACACAGAATAACCTTACCGTTGCGTGCGAGGGAAGCGCGGTAACGCTTCAAAACACAAATTACTATTCAAGTGTGAGAAGTGAAAAAATCTACGATAAAAATACAAACTTCAACGGCACATATAACGGAAAACTTACGGCTGTTTCGGAAGGCGAGGCAACGCTTACCGTAAATGCAGTATGCAACGGCAAACAGCTTGAAAGCAAAACAATAACCGTTGTTGTGAAAAAGCAGAAGCTTGTCGATGCAAAGCTTACTGTAGCGAAAAATCCGCTTCCGAAAACAAGAACAACAACCTTTTCGCTCACGCCCATACGTGAAGACGGAAAAGAGTTTACGGATGAGTTTGATGTTTCATACACAAACTCAGCTCCCGCAGTGGCGGAATTAAACAGTGACGAAAAAACGATATTGGCTCTTTTGGAAGGAACTGCCACAATCACGGCAACGCTGACAACGCCGGACGGCGCCGAAGTTGTAAAAACTGTTGATTTCACGGTTTCGCCAAAGCCGATTCTCGGAGAGATTACGGCATCGGCAGAAAACAGCAATCTGCTTCCGGGTGATAAAACCGAAATTCTGCTCAGCGGAAAGACAAATGACGGCTATGATGCAGATATGAGCGCATTCACGGAAATAACCTACGAAAGCGCGGATGAAGCGATAGCAACTGTTGATGAAAACGGTAAAGTGACGGCTCACGCTCCGGGATGGGTACAGATAACCGCTAAGGTAACCAACGAAAAAGGAACGATTCTCTCATCAAAGACAGATATAACCGTTCATGAGTCGGTTCCGTCTGTTACTATAGACTTTTCGCAGACAGTTGCAAAGTCCGATAACACACTTCCGGACGTAACTCCCGGCTATACCATAGTCAAGGCTCCTGCAACAAAGCTGTATTCGCAATACTTTATTTCAGCGGCGGGAAAGAACTTCCAGAACGTGTCAACCTTGTCAACCAAGGGCGGCGACATCTTCTGGCCGGACCCGAATGCAGGCGGAAACGAGACCTTTGCGATAGCTGTAAACATTCCGATTGAAAGTGATTACAGCATCTCCCTTCTCGGCGCGTTGCTCAATGCAGGCGGCATTCATTCCTTCTATGTAGACGATCAGTACCTCGGCGATTACAGCTTCTACAGTGCGGGGGATGACCGCATCCTCGGTCCTGAGGTGACGTTCAATACAGTTCATCTTAACGCAGGAGTGCATACGGTGTATATGCACGCGATTGCAAAGGGAAAGCCGGATAACTACTATGCCCGCGCAAGCCTTGGAACGCTAACGTTCACTCCGGTTGGCGGAGAAACCGAGCTTTCACATATTGATATGGGCAACATTCCGGATGAATACGGGCTTGCAGTCGGGGAAATTCTCTCCGGAGACGCGATGGCGTATATGAATGACGGAAGTACATACCATTTTGGAATGTACACAAGCGAAGGCGAGGTTGAAACGGGAAATATCATTTCCGCAGAAGTAAGCGACGGCCTTGAGCTTTTGCAGTTTAATTCATACGAAAAAGGGAAAACCGGAAAGAGCGCTTTCCGCGTTATTGCAAGAGAAGCAGGAACAGATGAAAGGCTCACCGTTACTGCAACGGTAAACAACAAAACCATTACTAAAGAAATAAAAATCACAGTATCGGAGGATGCGATAAAAACAGCAGGCGGAAAGCCGGAAAGCGAGGATATATTCGTCGGTGATACCGTGCGTCTTGTTCCGGTAACTACGCTTGAGAGCGGGAAGGTTCTTCCCGATAACGGCTCAGCTGAGAGCGTATTCTCAACAGAGGATACCGATATAATCGTGATTGATGAAAACGGGAATCTTACGGCGCTTGAGGTTGGAACGGCAACCGTAAAGGTTGAAACGACCTTTAACGGAAAGACCGAAACGGGATATTTTGATGTTGAGGTTCTCCCGGAGAGCATGACCGGCATTGAAATATCAGCGGGCGGAAGCAGATACATCCGCCTTACCGACAAAGGCGAGAGTGATACCGTTCCGCTCTTTGTGAAGATAATAAGCAACCTCGGTAACGAAGTGGACATGGCAAGTGCGGAGATTTCTGCCGCGTCAACTACGCCGGAAATTGCAGGTATAGACGAAAACCTTGATATCCATCCGATATCCGAGGGCGAGGCGAGCTTTGATGTTACGGTAACTATCGGAAAAAGAACGCGCACATACACGCGAACGCTTACCGTCGTCAAAGAAAAGAACCGCTCGTCGTATTATACCAAAGAAAAGCGCGAGGCTGTGCTTGAAAACGTCGGGAAATACGACTGGGCAAAGAGCGCCGCGGGAAATACGGATAAGGCGGATTTCTACGTTGAAAATCTCGATGCTATATATGATCTCATTCATTCCGAAGGCATTCCGCGTATGCGCGCGATAGGTCCGGAAGCGGATGTTGATAAGTATATATGCAAATACTGCGGAGTAGACCTTCTTGCGGAATACGGCTCATATCCGTGGCTTCACAACCCTCTGCAGAGACCGTGGAAGATTCAGTGCCCGGATTGCAAACGCCTGTTCCCGAGTAACGACTTTGGAAGCTTTTATGAGCTTGGGCTTAACGAATATAAGGAATTTGACCTTCAGCGTGCGCTTGATGCTCACCATGATATGCTTTTCCATAAGGACGGCGCAGAGTGTACCTGCAAATTGCCTGAGGTTGAACGCAGCCCGGAATGGTATGACTTCTACGGCTACGGCGTGGAAGGCGGATATCTTTACAATGAGCAGTATAAAGATGTTGATAAATCCGAAACCGCGCTTTTCCGCGAAGGAGAAGAGGTTGCGGTCTGGGGCGTAGACGACGGATGGGGATATGTTCCCGGAGATTCCACGGGAAACACCTATACGTTATATGTCAATGAGACTACAACAACTCCCGAGCGCCACACGTATATTGCGGAATATCTTTTCCACGGACTCTGGAGAAAATCCGGCTCGGGCGACTCGAACGGAGGAATGGTTCTCACTGCGATAAACAAGCTTACCGATGCCTATTACTACACAGGCGATGTGAAGTACGGCAGAGCGCTTGCAATTCTCGTCGACCGCGTGGCAGACTTCTATGCGGATTTCGATATGACGCTTTATGATTATCAGGCATGGAGAAGCTCGGATAAGTGCCAGGGAAAGCTTCTCAATCAGATATGGGAAAACGGACCTGTTCAGTCTTTCGCAGAGGGCTATGACATTACGTATGAGCTTTATGATGATCCGTATGTTCTTGAATATATAAAGAACCGCGGAAAAACTATAAAGTTCCGCCATGCGAAAAACACAGCTTCGCAGATCAGAACCAACTGTGAGGACGGTATCCTTCGCGGAGGACTTGAGGCTCTTACCGGTGAAGCTTCGGCAGTGAAAGGAAAGGCGAACATTGCAGGTAACTTTGGTTATCCGCAAAAAACAAATGCCGTGCTTGCGGTTGTTCTCGACACACAGCCCGAAACTCAGAAATGGCTTGAGTATCTTATGGCACCGGGCTGGCATGAATCGAGAAACGTTATTGGCGGCGGAGTTGATGAACTCCTTGTAGATGTTGTTGACCATGACGGTCACGGCAACGAGGCATCGAGCTATAATAATGCATGGCATACCTCGTTGATTGATATCATGGATGTTCTTGACGGATATGACAAAAACAACGTTGCAGACTTATATACACATCCGAAATTTGTTCGTATGTTCTATGCAACCGTTCCGCTTAATGCAGGGTACTACTCACCTGAGATAGGTGACTCATCTTCAACCCTCGGCTCATCGTTCTGGATGTCCGAAATCGTCGCAATGCGCGGCTGGGAAAATCTCGGCGACCCGATATTTGCTCAGTATCTTTATTTTCTGAACGGAAATTCGGCTGAGGGGCTTCATTATGATGAAGATGTCAAAGACCCGGAGAGACTTGAAGCTGAAGTGCAGGAGGTTATCAACACCTACGGAGAACTCAAGCTTCCCTCGGATATGATGACAGGCTTTGGCTTCTCAATTCTGCGCGACGGTGATGATTACACAAACGCGAGTTCACAGACCGCGCAGGATACGCGCCGCAATATTTGGATGTATTTTGGCTACAACGGCGGTCACGGTCATGAGGATACATTAAACCTTGGTATGACGGCTTATGGGCTTAACTTCCTTCCGGAGCTTGGTTATCCTGAGGAAACGGGGCATCAGCCGAACAGGCGACAGTGGATAGACAACACACTTTCTCACAACACTGTCGTTGTAAACGGAGATGAACAAACCGATACAGACGACAGAGGAAAGTCTTATCACTTTGACGGAAACGGAGCTGTTCAGGTTATGGACGTCTCGGCTCCCGATGCGTATGACGAAATAACAGACGAGTATCGTCGCAGTGTTGTAATGGTTAAGGTGGATGATGAGATATCCTATACGGTAGATTTCTTCCGTGTTCTCGGCGGAAACGACCATCTCTATTCCTTCCATGCGTCAAGTGATGAAATTGCCGAAATGACAGGACTTGATATGACACCGCAGATTGACCCGGTGACCGGTGAATACTCCGGTACATACGTCGGTATGAATGTCGAGTACACAGACCCGAACACGGGCGAGAAAAAGATATTCAATGACCGTGGACAGGATCCAAATTCACCTCAGAAGTCGGAGTATCTAACGGTCTTCCCGCGCGGATATACGTGGGTGGATAAGGTTGACCGCGACGCATCACCTGACGAAAAGTTTGAGATTGATTTCAAGATTAAGGACTTTAACAAGGCGATTAAAAATTCATCAGGGCTTCGTTTGCGAATGACAATGCTTGATGGCGGCAACCGCGATGAAAACCGCGATGTTCAGGTATCAACGGTAAACGGATATCCGCCGAACAAGGCTGTGAATAAAAACATCCCATTCTTCCGTTATGTATTTGTTCACCATACCGCAAAGGATAAAAATGCCGACCTTGATACAACCTTTACAACCGTCCTTGAGCCGTATCGCACTACGCGCTATGTGAAGGCAATAGATGAAATCCCCATGACGCTTGTAAGCGGAAAGCTTGCCGAAAAAGACGCTTATAAGGCGGTAAGGGTAGAGCACACAAGCGGCAGAGTCGATTATGTATTCTATTCAACGAACACCTCGGCTGTGTATGAGGCGGAGCTTGAAGAGGGAAAAACACTCTCCTTCAGCGGATTTATCGGTGTTTACACCGTGCAGAACGGCGAGAATACCTATAAGTATCTCCACGACGGCACGCTCCTCGGCGAAAGCACGGGAGCACCGGGCGCGATTGAGGGCGCGGTTGTAGGCTTTACGGACGACTTTGTATTTGATAACGAAATCATTGTAAGACCTGACCGTGAGATAACCGCGCAAGAGCTTGAAGCTATGAACCTGCCGGGCAGAATCGTCGTTGTAAACAACGGCGGAACAAAGACGAGAAACGGCTCGTATAAGATAGAAAATGCATATCTTGACGGGAAAAATATCGTGCTTGATATAGGATCTGTCACGCTTGTTAAGCAGTATCAGAATTCCATGGATCCGGACGACGGATTTATATTCAATATCGAAATCGGGCAGTCTGCAAGAATACCGCTCACATATACCGAGGAGAACAATCCGGAGTTTACGAGCGTTCCCGATTCGCTTACGGTTTCTGCGGGAAGCTCGGTAAGCGCAAAGCTTGTGGCAGAAAGTCCGCTTCCGGATGTCGGTGTAACCTATCGCGCAGATATTCTCCCGCGCGGCGCAAGCTTCAATGCGGAAACGGCAACCTTCACTTGGAAGCCGGATAGCTCTCAGGTGGGCGAAAACCATGCTGCGATCACGGTGATTGACGACTTTGGACGCGAAAGCACAGCTCACTTTATCGTAACGGTTTACGGTTCAACAACGTCAAAGCCGACAAGCTCCGATAATGCTTCAACCGGGAATTCCGGCACCTCCGGCGGCGGAGGCGGTGGCGGTGGCGCACCGACACCCGATGCTGACGATGAAAGCCTTCTCCTCGAGGAGAAGGTGCCGAGTGATAACGAGGCGGATGAGGTGGAAAATACCGCACCCGATGCATCGGGTGAAACGGATAGTATCCGTTTCACCGACATTAAAGATCATTCATGGGCATCCGATGCAATCAACGCACTTGCAAATGAGGGAATAATAAAGGGAACAACGGCAACGACCTTCTCACCCGCAAATAACATCACCCGTGCAGACTTTGCACTGCTTCTCGTACGTGCATTTAAGCTCACGAGTGACAGTACTGAGAACTTTGCAGACGTATCTGCAAGTGATTACTTCGCAGCAGAGCTTGCGACAGCACGCAATACGGGCATTGTACAGGGCATAGGTGATAACAAATTCGCCCCGCGCAATACTATCACCCGTCAGGATATGATGGTTATAGTGTATCGTGCACTACAAGCCTTCCTCCGGGAGGAAGGTGGCGCGGACGAAGTCCGTGACGGAAGGAGAATGACGGACACAACGGAAAGCAGCAACGTTGCGTCGGGCTCCCTCAGTCTCGCTACGCTCGACAGCTCCCTCCCGGAGGGAGCCTCAGCAGAGCAATACCCGGACTTTGATGCCATTGCACCTTACGCCCGCGAAGCCGTCACCGCCCTCATCAGCGCAGGTCTTGTCAACGGCAAAAACGGAAACATTGCACCTCTCGAATATACAACAAGAGCAGAGGTTGCAGTATTACTGAAACGTATACTGGATTATATTAAATAATTTTGCATTTTGCACTTTGCATTCTGCATTTAGAAAACGGAGGAAAATAAAAATGTCAAAACTTGCATTATTCGGAGGAGAACCGGCAGTAACATATGTCGGCACCGGAAAGAACGACGGAAGTGATATGTTCAAATGGCCGGTTGTTACGGATGAGGATCGCGAGGCTGTTCTTGAGGTAATCAACAGCGGAACTATGAGCAAAACGGACGTAACAAAGGAATTTGAAAAGGAATTCTGTGCATGGGTGGGTGCGAAATATGCGCTCGGAACCTGCAACGGAACAGCAGCACTTCACGCTGCGATGTATGGCGTGGGACTTGGCAGAGGCGATGAGCTTATCTGTCCGAGCATAACCTATTGGGCAAGCTGTACCGGTGCGTATTCTCTCGGCGCAACGGTTGTGTTTGCTGATATTGATCCGGACACTCTTTGCCTTGACCCGAAAAAGCTTGAAGAAAAGATAACAGATAAAACAAAGGCGATAATGGTAGTTCATTATTGCGGACATCCGGCAGATATGGACGCAATTATGGCAATTGCAAAAAAACACAACCTCAAGGTAATTGAGGATGTGTCTCACGCACAGGGCGGCAAATATAAGGGCAGAATGCTCGGAACGATAGGTGATATCGGCGCAGCATCGCTTATGTCCGGCAAATCCTTAGCGATAGGCGAGGCGGGAATTCTCTGGACAAATGATCGTGAAATATATGAGCGTGCCACGGCGTTCGGTTCATATGAGCGATTCATCACCGGTGGGATAGAAATCGAATATTTAAAGCCACTTGCGGGGTTACCGCTTGGCGGGTATAAGCACAGAATGCATCAGGTCAGCGCGGCGATGGGAAGAGTTCAGCTTAAACACTATGATGCACGTTGTGCCGAGATAAATAAAGCGGTTAAGTATTTTGAAGACAAGATAAAGAATCTTCCGGGAATAAAGCTTGTCCACGTGGACGAGAGCGACGGCTCGACGATGGCAGGCTGGTACGTGCCGGTAATCCGCTACACCAAGGAAGAGCTTGGCGGCCTTTCAATCTCGCGCTTCTGTGAGGCTATGTGCGCAGAGGGCGTTAAGATCCATCCGGGAATAAACCGCCCGCTTCACACACATCCGGTCCACGGCACAGCTGATGTGTATAACGACGGGAAGCCTGTTCGCCTTGCATTTGCAAATAAAGACGTGCGTGAAATGGATAAGGATCTTGAGGTTTCAAAGGATATAAACAAGAAGACCTTCTTCATGCCGTGGTTTAAGCACTTCCGTCCCGAGATTATAGACCAGTATGCAGCAGCATTTGCGAAGGTTATTGAAAACTACAAAGAGCTTCTTGCCGATGATAAGGGCGATCCGGAAATTCTCGGCGGCTGGCATAGATTCAATCATTCAGATAAAACAAAATAAAAATGAAATTAAAAAAGGGCTTGCAGCAAAGCATATTTCCCTGCAAGCCCTTTCAAGGTATTTATAAAGAGTTTGTGTGTAGTCGATCTGTTTTACGCGCCGAATATATGCTTTATCGCGTGGGTGATGCCGCCTTCGTCGTTTGAAAGCGTCACAAAATCGCAGATATCCTTTATCTCTTTTTCTGCGTTTCCCATAGCAACGGAAAATCCTGCAGCACGGAGCATTGTTTCATCGTTCATGCTGTCGCCGAAAGCCGCAACCTCGGAAATGGGAATGCCGAGCTTTTCGGCAAGGACCTTTATTCCGTTTCCTTTTGTTGTGTTGTCCGGCATTATGTCGATTAAGTTTTTGCCGGATGAAACAATCGTGAGTGTGTTGTCTGCATTGAATCTCTGCTCAAATTCGGGAATACGCGCAGTGTCATCGTGAATGAGAATTTTTACGATGTTTGAGAAATTATCGTTTGCGGGATATTGCGAAGCTTCGAGTATCGGAACCTTAAACTCTTCCGGAGCGGTTTCGTTGTATGCCATAAAAAACTTCACGCGCTCGCTTGAGTAAGCGTGGTAAACATATTCCGGAGTATAGAAAAGATAATCAATTCCT
>JAFQVE010000076.1 GCA_017408185.1 Oscillospiraceae bacterium
AAGCATATGAAAATCGCCGTCCGACCACAATTCGGAATACAGATATGCTTTATCTCCGACACGAGCCAACGATACATCAAAATCATAAGCATATTTTATTTCATCCGTAACGGTTTTCCCGTTTACCGTAACCGAAAGCATATTGTAATTACCATATTCTTCAGTCCGTGTTGTGATTTCAACTGAATCCCTTTCGCCGTCTGTCGGATCAAGGTCGAAGTCTATCTTCTGTCCCATCGGCAATACCATTCCGTAGCTTTCGATGTCTGTCACGCTGTATTTGTCGTTGAACATCTCTGCGAAGTCTTCAAAATATACTTTTGCGGAAAGCGGGCCTACGGTATACGCTGCAATGTCATATGGGCTGAACCAGATTGTGATACCCTGATAATCAACCGTCCAGTTGTAATCTTCTTCGGAATATCCTTTTAGAATCTCCAAAAGTGTTTCTTTATCAAATTCTACATAATCATATTTTTTGATAATTTCATCAACGAGAATTTCGGGCAGGTTTTCGAAATCAAAAACTACATCCGAAAGTGCAATTTCTTCGCCCGTTTCGGGATTCAGATTGACAGTTGCATAGTAGTAGTCGGGATGCACGCCGCCGCTGTATACGGATGTTCCGTTCAGAACACTTACGATTGCAGAGTCTGCTCTTTGAATGTATGTATTTGTCTCACCCGAAATATATGTGGGGTTAAACTCATCTCCGACAAGGTCTTTTGCTGCATTGTCGAGCTCATACATCAAAGCCTTTGCACTTTCCTCGGCATCGGCATTGTGCTTATCAAACGCATTTTGGAGCTTCGGATACTTTTTTGCATCTGCATCGGCAAGGCGAAGCTTGTTCCAGAACGCACGTTCTACAACATTGTTTTCCTTACATTCCTCAATGAATTCGTCGCCGAGCATCACGGAAAGCAATGCCACTTCATCCGGTTTGTAGTTTTCCTCTTCCCCAGAGCTGTCTGTATTGTCTTCAGGCGATATTTTCCCATCGGTTTGCTCTCCTGTGGAGTTGTCTGCGTTTTCTTTAGGGGAAGTATCGGATGTCTCCCCACATGAACAAATCAAAAGAAGTATACACACAGATAACATCAGACATAGTATTTTTCTCAACATTGAGTTTTCAGCTCCTCTCTCGTTGCATTTCCCGTATAATTATATTGCTCGTCGATTACTCCTTTTTCTCATTTTGATTAACATTAAATCAGTTTATGATGTCGCTTGTATCAACAACGTGCATCGGCTGATATTTAACTACGATATCACCCGTTGACGGTGCTGCACCTTCTTCTTTGTCAAATACTATTCCCACATTGTCGCCCTTGCAGGTTTCATCTAAAGACTTATTGAACATCTGCAGATCTTCAGCAACACCGATTGCAATTACCTTATCGTTTCTGATAACGGAAACCTTATCGCCTTTTCTGAGGATACCGTCTGCAACGCTTCCGACAACCTGATATGTCTTTCCTGCAGAAACGATTGAGTAACTGTCAACAGGCATTGAGAAGGGACCGTATACCTTGACGGCATCTGTTGTTATCGTAGTGCCTTCACTATCTGTGATTTTACAGGAAATAGCTTTGCCGAGAAGTGTGTTCTCCGCTTCAACCGAAAGAACGAGTGCCGAGGTAGATGCATCCTTTGCATAATCACCGTTTTCAATTTTCGTCTTCTGATTTCTGTAGCTGTTATACTGCCATTCGTAAGTATAAGGGCCTTTTCCTCCGAAAACCTGAACTGAAAGCTCATGCTTCACACCATAGGAGTCAAGCTCTGCACCTTCGGGCTGTTTATGAATGGTAAGCTCTGACTGAATCGGAGACTCTGTATTCGCTTCATGTTCTTTATTCGGAAGAACTTCTATCGCACCTTCTGTCACCTCGTCACCTTCAACAGTCGGAACTTTTATTTCCGGGTCATAATTCGTTTCCGGAAGAACTTCATATTTTGTTTCATCATTATCTGCGGTCTCTTCACCTTTCCCGGAATCTCCCAGTATATCAAATTCAATTCTTCTGTCTTCATCCATCATACGGACAAGGATTGTTGCAACCTCACCTCTCTTGATATTCGCATGTGGGTTGCAGTTATGCTGAGCATCTACTCCCTGCAAAATTCCTGCACGATACATTTTATACACATAAGGAGCATAAACCGCTGTCATCGGAACATCGGGAATGGCATCATCGCTGATTGTGTTGATTGCCTTGAGTGCGTCATCTGTAAGTGCATTTGCAAAAATTTCTATATAACCTGCACGAGTTGCTTTTTCGTTGTAGTTATATTCCTTTGAGATAATCTTATTCTCTTTGCAGTAGTCAACGTATGTCTGATACCACGGATTTCCGTTTGCAAGCGTTACCTTACCCTCAACAGAGAGCTGATTCATACAAGCTGCAAGCTTGATAGCTTCCGCATATGTGAGGTTATCATCCGGAGCAAATTTATCGGGTGACTTGCCATTTATGAGATTAAGCTGAGCCGCCGCAACAACATCGTCGTGATACCAGGCGTTTTCCGGTACATCCGTAAAAGGATTGACGAAGTCCGATTCACCGTAAGCCACACCTGCCATTGTGAAAAGCATTGTAATTGCAAGAACGACTGATAATAATTTTTTCATTTTTATTTACCTCTCTTCTTTGTTTTTTATAGTTATGGCATTATAACTATCATACTGTCTTTGGTCGAGCTTTTCTCAAAGCTCACATTCGGATCGCTGGCGATGATTATATAAGCTTCTTTACTCGTCGCCTTTCTTCCCGTAGCATCCGTTACTGTGCAACGGAACTTGCAATCGGAATCCATTTTTGTACCATCAACTAAAACTGTTAATGTGTCGGTGGTTTCACCTTCTGCCCATTCATAGTCCTTGTAAACCTTAAGATATCCGCCGCCTAACACATCACTCGGATATGTGAACTCCCATTGATATTTGTAAGGTGCTTTTCCGCCCTCG